>NZ_LIRJ01000340.1:0-659 GCF_001419745.1 Streptomyces silaceus
GTGCGGGCCGGGCGGGACGGGCCCGGCGGGCGGGATGGCCTTCCGCCGGGTGGCGGACCGCGGCTGACCTGGCGGTAAGTGGTCCGGGCCAATCTCACCCGTGACACCTGGCGATTCAGTCCGTACGCTGCTGAATATGGATATGCACAGCGTGGGCACCGTGGCCCTTGGGACGTCCGGGACGACCGCCTCGGACGTCATCGCCGTCGCGCGCGGGAACGCGCGGATCGAACTGACCGCCGAGGCGCGGACCGCGCTCGCCGCCGCCCGCGAGATCGTCGACGCGCTCGCGGCCAAGCCCGAGCCCGTCTACGGCGTCTCGACCGGCTTCGGCGCCCTCGCCACGCGCCACATCGGCCCCGACCTCCGCGCCCAGCTCCAGCGCAACATCGTCCGCTCGCACGCGGCCGGCATGGGCCCGCGCGTGGAGCGCGAGGTCGTCCGCGCGCTGATGTTCCTGCGCCTGAAGACGGTCTGCTCCGGTCACACGGGCGTGCGCCCCGAGGTCGCGCAGACGATGGCCGACGTCCTGAACGCGGGCATCACGCCCGTCGTCCACGAGTACGGCTCGCTCGGCTGCTCCGGCGACCTCGCGCCGCTGAGCCACTGCGCGCTGACGCTCATGGGCGAGGGCGACGCCGAAGGCCCCGACGGCACGG
>NZ_LIRJ01000340.1:708-3148 GCF_001419745.1 Streptomyces silaceus
TCAACGGCACCGACGGCATGCTCGGCATGCTCGTCATGGCCCTCGCCGACCTGGAGACGCTCTACACCTCCGCCGACATCACCGCGGCCCTGACGCTGGAGGCCCTGCTCGGCACCGACAAGGTCCTCGCGCCCGAGCTGCACGCCATCCGCCCGCACCCGGGCCAGGCCGCCTCCGCCGCCAACATGCTCGCCGTGCTCGCCGGTTCGGGCCTCACCGGCCACCACCAGGACGACGCGCCGCGCGTCCAGGACGCCTACTCGGTGCGCTGCGCCCCGCAGGTCGCGGGCGCGGGCCGCGACACGATGGCGCACGCGCGCCTGGTCGCCGACCGCGAGCTGGCCGCCGCCGTCGACAACCCCGTCGTCCTGCCCGACGGCCGCGTCGAGTCGAACGGCAACTTCCACGGCGCCCCGGTCGCGTACGTCCTGGACTTCCTGGCCATCGCGGCGGCGGACCTCGGCTCGATCGCCGAGCGCCGCACGGACCGCCTCCTCGACAAGAACCGCTCGCACGGCCTGCCGCCGTTCCTCGCGGACGACGCGGGCGTCGACTCGGGCCTGATGATCGCCCAGTACACGCAGGCCGCCCTGGTCAGCGAGATGAAGCGGCTCGCGGTACCGGCCTCGGCCGACTCGATCCCCTCCTCTGCCATGCAGGAGGACCACGTCTCCATGGGCTGGTCGGCGGCCCGCAAGCTGCGCACCGCCGTCGACAACCTCACCCGTGTCGTCGCCATCGAGCTGTACGCCGCCACGCGCGCCGTCGAGCTGCGCGAGGGCCTCACCCCGGCGCCCGCGACGCAGGCGGTCATCGCCGCCGTCCGCAAGGCGGGCGTCGAGGGCCCCGGCCCGGACCGCTTCCTCGCGCCGGACCTCGCGGCGGCCGACGAGTTCGTCCGCTCGGGCGCGCTGGTCGCGGCGGTGGAGCCGGTGACGGGGGCGCTGGCCTAGGGTTCCTCGCCCCGACGACGAGGAGGGGGCGCGGTCACCACGGAGTGGCCGCGCCCCCTCCGTCGTCCTCCTGGCCGAGGGCCCGGAGGATGCGGGGCACGAGGGTGCTCCAGGGGAGGGGTGCGACGACGGGGAGGCGGTGCAGGGCGGCCTCGCCGCTGAGCCAGTGCCCGTACGCGGCGCTGACCTCGGCGCGCGCCGCCTGGAGTCCGCTCTCCGGTTCCCGTGCGGCGTAGTTGGCGGTGATCTGCCGCGGGTCGTCCTCGTGCAGGAAGACGGCCCGCACGTCGCGGCCGGCCGCCGCGCCCTCGGCCACGGCCCGCGCCGCGGCGGCCGGGGTGAGGTAGTCGCCCTCGACGACGGCGGGCACGTCGACGGTCAGACGGTTGCGCACGACGCCGAGGACGGCGGGTTCGAGGGCGCGGGCGGTGGCGATCTGCAGGGCGAGGACGCGGTCGGCGGGCAGGTCCGCTTCCGCGTCCGCGACGCCGTCGAAGAGGTGGAGGTCCGGGTGGTGCGCGGCGGTGGTGATCGCCTGCACCGCCTCGACCACGTCGTCGAACTCGACCACGAACGCCTTCGACTCCTCGGCCAGTCGCGCGGCGGCCCGGCTCTTGCCGATGCCGGACGCGCCGCCGATCAGCACGATGTCCAGGGGTGGTTCGGTCACGGGGTGGCCTCCAGGCGTGCGGCGATGCCCTCCACGAGGACGTCCAGGGTGAACTCGAAGAGGTCGTCGGGGGCGTGGGGGTGCGGGTCCTTCGCGGCGCGGCGCAGGTGGGGGAGGTCCTCGACGCCCTCGCGCAGCCAGGGCGGGGGCGCCTGGCGCAGGTCGGCCGGGTCGAGGTCCGGCGGCGGCCGGTCGTGGACGCGGTCCTCGAACTCCACGAAGCCGACGACCTGGCGGATCGTCTTCATGCAGGCGAGACAGGCCTCCCGGGGCGGCAGGCCCGTCCCGCCGATCTCCGTGAAGAAGCCGATGGCGGCGTCCACGTTGCGGAGCATCGCGGGGTGCCGGGCCAGGGTGACGTTCTCGTTCAGGGCGAGCGTGGTCATGCCGGGGTGGCGGCGGTAGTGGGCGCGCAGGTCGCGGCCGTACGCGCGCAGGGAGTCGCGCCAGCGCTCCGGCGCGGGGTCGAGCGTGGGCGGCCGCCACCGCGACTCGAAGATCTCGGCGGCGACGGTGATCAAGTCCCGCCTGTCCTCGACGTAGTTGTAGAGCGCGCGCGGCGAGACGCCGAGCTCGGCCGCGAGGGACCGCATCGTCAGCTCGGCGGGCCCGTGCCGCCCGAGGTAGTCCAGCGCGGCCCGGCCCACGGAGTCGCGGGTGAGGGTGGCGCGGCCCTTGCGGTGGGTGGGGCGGCGGCGGGTCCCGGCGGGCGGTGGCGGGGTGGCGGGGGCCGGTGTCTCGCTGGTCATCCTGGGTGTTTCCGGAGCTGCGGAGGGGGGGCTCGGACCGGGGCGGACGAGGCCCCCGTCGAGGGAGC
>NZ_LIRJ01000341.1 GCF_001419745.1 Streptomyces silaceus
CCGCCACCGCCGCCGTCCTCGGTGCGGTCACCGCCCTGCCCGCCCAGGCCTCCCCCGCCGAGGGCACCGTCATCGCGGCGAACTCCGCCGACGCGATCCAGGGCAGCTACATCGTCACGTTGAAGAAGAGCTCGGGTCTCAAGGCCACCACGGCCCAGGGCAAGGACCTCATATCCGAGTACGGCGGCTCGGTGCAGAAGACCTACAAGTCGGCGCTCAACGGCTACGCCGCGAAGCTGAGCGCGACCGAGGCGCGCAGACTCGCCGCCGACCCGTCGGTCGCCTCCGTCGAGCAGAACCAGAGACTCCGGGCCACGGCCACGCAGTCCAACGCCCCCTGGGGCCTGGACCGCATCGACCAGGCGAAGCTGCCGCTGTCCGGGACGTACACCTACCCGGACACCGCGGGTTCGGGCGTCACCGCGTACGTGATCGACACCGGCGTGCGGATCTCGCACTCCGAGATCAGCGGGCGCGCGGTGAACGGCTATGACGCGGTCGACGGCGACAACACCGCCCAGGACGGCAACGGCCACGGCACGCACGTCGCCACGACCATCGCCGGCAAGACCTACGGCGTGGCCAAGAAGGCCAAGATCGTCGCCGTCCGCGTGCTCGACAACAACGGCTCCGGCACCACCGCCGGTGTCATCGCGGGCATCGACTGGGTGACCAGCAACCACGCCGCCGGTGCCCCGGCCGTGGCCAACATGTCGCTCGGCGGCGGCGCCTCCACCACGCTCGACAACGCGGTGAAGAACTCCATCGCCGACGGTGTCACCTACGCGGTGGCGGCGGGCAACGACAACTCCAACGCCGCCAACACCTCGCCCGCGCGCGTCCCGGCGGCCATCACGGTCGGCGCGACCAGCAACACCGACGCCCGTGCCAGCTTCTCCAACTACGGCTCGGTCCTGGACATCTTCGCGCCCGGCGTGAACATCAAGGCGGGCTGGAACACCGGCGACACGGCGACGAACACCATCTCCGGTACGTCGATGGCCACGCCGCACGTCGCGGGTGCCGCCGCGATCTACCTGGCGGGCCACACCTCGGCCACGCCGGCGCAGGTCTCCTCGGCCCTGGTGAACGGTGCCACCCCGAACGTCGTGACCAGCCCCGGTTCGGGCTCCCCGAACAAGCTGCTCAAGATCGTTCAGTAACACCCCGGCTCCGACGGCCGCTTCGGCCGTCGGAGCCGTCCGGTCCACCCGCTTCATCCGTCCCCCGGGAGCTGCCGGCGCCCCCGGGGGACGTCCGCGCGCCGAGGCCCGCGGCGAGCAGCAGCAGCGCGCCCAGCATCACGAACGGCGCGGCCACCCCCGCCACCCCGGCGATGAGACCCGCCGACGCGGGCGCGGCGACCTGCCCGAGGCGGTTGCCCGTCAGGCGCAGCGCGAGGGCCGTCGAGCGCGCGGCGGGCGGCGCGGCCTGGACGACCGTCGTCATCGACAGCGGCTGGCCGACGCCGAGGCAGAAGCCGAGCAGCACGAGCATCGCGCCGAGTGCCCACACGGGTACGGGCAGCGCGATCCCCGCGCACAGCAGCGCGGCCAGCACACAGGTGCCCACGATCAGGACCCCGCGGCCCAGCAGGTCGATCAGCGGCGTCATCACGAGCCGGCAGGCGATGGTCGCCGCGGCCCGCAGCGAGAGCAGCAGCCCGACCGTGGCGGGCGCGATGCCCCGGTGCTCGCCGACCACCGGCAGGTAGGCCGTGAGGATGTCCGTCGCGGAGAGCACGGCGAGGCTGATGAAGATGCCCGCGGGCACGCCCCGGGTGCGCAGGATCCCCAGGACCGGGACCTTCGCGGCCCGTTCGGCGGGCCGCGCCCCCGCGTGCCGGTGCTCGATGCGCCACAGCGAGGTGAGCGAGACCGCCGCGACCGCCGCCGACACCAGCAGGGCGAGGGCGCTGGTGCGGTCCATGTCGGCGCCGATGAGGGCGCCCGCGGCGATCGGCCCGACCAGCTGGCCGAGCGAGGCGCCGATGGTGAAGTGCCCGAAGTTGCGGTCCTGTTCGGCGGGCGCGGACTGCCGGGCGACGATCGACTGGGCGCCGATCACGAAGCAGAGGTGCCCGAGGCCCATCACGCCGCTCCACGCGGCCATCGCCGCGAGCGAGCCCGCGACGCCGCTGAGCGCGCAGCCGCCGGCGATGAGGACGACGCCGACCGGCAGCAGGGGCGCGCACCGCCCGTGGTCGGTCCGGCGGCCGAGCGGTACGGCGGCGAAGAGCGGGAGCAGGGCGTAGACGCCCGCGATGACGCCGATGGCGCGCTCGTCGGCGCCCAGCGCGAGGGCCCGGTAGGAGACGGCGGGCCGCGCCATCGACACCGCCCCCTGCGCGAAGCTGAAGGCGATGACGAGACGGAGCAGCCAGCCCCTCCCACCGGGCCCGGGTGTCGCGTGCGGCATCAGATGATGCCGAAGAGGATTCCGGAGCCGAGCACCACGAGCGAGGTGAGGACGGCCCATTTGACGGTGAACCGGGTGTGGTCGCCGAACTCGACCTTGGCCATGCCGACGAGGACGTACACGGCGGGCACGAGCGGGCTCGACATGTGCAGCGCCTGACCGGCGATGGAGGCGCGGGCGATCTCCAGGGTGCCGACGCCGTGCGCCTGGCCCGCCTCGGCGAGCACCGGCAGGACGCCGAAGTAGAAGCCGTCGTTCGACATGAAGTAGGTGAGCGGGATGGAGAGCAGTCCGGTCACCAGGCCCATGTGCGGGCCCATGCCGTCGGGGATGGCGTCGACGAGCCAGTCGGCCATGTGGTCGACCATGCCGGTGCCGGTGAGGACGCCGGTGAAGACGGCGGCGGCGAAGACCATGCCGGTGACGTTGAGGACGTTTTCCGCGTGGGCGGCGATGCGGGCCTTCTGGTCGGGCATGTGCGGGAAGTTGACGGTGAGCGCGAGCGCGGCGCCGAGCAGGAAGAGGACCGGGATCGGCAGCCACTCCATGATCATGGCGGTGAGCAGCAGGACGGTGAGGCCGGCGTTGAACCAGTAGAGCTTGGGGCGCAGCGTCGGGCGGTCGGGGTCGAGCCCCTGGAACCCGTCGTCGTCGGAGTCGTCACCGCCCTGGGCGCCCTTGACCGGCTCCGCGTCGGCGTCGGTGCCGCCGCCCGCTCCCCCGGTGGCCTTCTTGGTGAGCGTGGCCTTCTTGGTGAGCGACGTACGCCCGTCGCCGTCGCCACCCGCGCCGACGAGGACGGTCTCCTGCTCGCGCTCCAGGACCTCGTCCAGCGAGAGCACGCCGAGCCGCTTGCGCTCGCGCAGACCGAGTGCGTAGGAGAGGAGGAAGACGGCGACCAGGCCCATGGCGAGCGCCGGGATCATCGGGACGAAGATGTCGGCGGCGTCGACCTTCAGGGCGGTGGCGGCGCGGGCCGTGGGGCCGCCCCAGGGCAGCGTGTTCATGACGCCGTTGGCGGTGGCGGCGACACCCGTCATGACGACGAGGCTCATCTTGAGGCGCTTGTACAGCGGATACATCGCCGAGACCGTGATCATGAAGGTCGTCGAGCCGTCGCCGTCGAGGGAGACGATGGCGGCGAGCACGGCGGTGCCGACCACGATGCGCAGCGGGTCCGCCTTGCAGAAGCGCAGGATGCCCCGGACGATCGGGTCGAAGAGGCCGACGTCGATCATGACGCCGAAGTACACGATGGCGAACATGAGCATCGCCGCCGTGGGCGCCAGGTTCCCGACGCCTTCGAGGACGTAGTCCCCGAGATGGGCTCCCTTCCCGACGAACACGCAGAAGAGCGCGGGGATCAGCACCAGGGCCGCGATCGGCGACATCTTCTTCATCATGATCAGCACCAGGAAGGTGGCGATCATGACGAATCCGAGGATGGTCAGCATGGGGGCAACCTCACGTTCACCTTCGAACTCCCGCCAGCTCTGGCGGTCCGGTTGACCGTAGGACCCGCTATTGAGCGTTAACAAGATGTTGACGCGCGAGCAATAAGCGCAAAACTCCTGGTCACAGCGGCGTCTCGGGCGCAGGCGGCGCGAGCGCGGGCGCCGTCCGTGCGGCGCCCGCCCTCAGTCCAAGGAGTGCGCGAAGTACGCGTGCAGCAGGGCGCGGGCCTCGTCGATGAGGGGCTGGTCGCCCGAGGGGGAGGCCCGGAAGGCGAGCTGGAGGACCGCGTCGACCGCCTCGACGGCGACCAGCATCGTGCGGCGCAGGCGGGCGTCGAGGGGGCGGTCGAGATGGCCGGAGAGCAGGGCGGCGACGCGCTCGGCGACCTGCGGGTTGGCGTCGGGCATGGCCTCGGGCGCGGAGGGGACGCCGAAGTCGACGAGGCCGAAGCCGGGGACGGTGCGCATCATCGCCAGGTACTCGTCGAAGGCGGCGTCGACGGCGCCGCGCCAGTCGCCGCGCTCCACTTCGGCGACGCGGGCGGTCACGCGCTCCGCGTACGCGTCCAGGTTGCGGTGGGCCAGCGCGTCGGCGAGCGCCCGTTTGTTGCCGAAGAAGCGGTAGACCGAGCCGATGGGGACACCGGCGCGCTGGGCCACGGCGCGGGTGGTGAGGCCTTCGTAGCCGACCTCGTCGAGCACGGCGGCGCAGGCGTCGAGGATCCGGGTCAGCCGCTCCGCGCTGCGCTCCTGCACGGGCACGCGGCGCAGGGAGGACGGCGGGTTCGGTTCCCTGGGCGGGTTCGGGTGGGGCATTCCGGGAGAGTAGAGCACCGCTCACATTCATGGCTCCCCCTTGCGGAAGGAAAACCCGAATCCTACGGTGTCCCATAGGAATCATTGACGAGGGAGCGGTGATGAGCGGGGACCACGCAAGCAGCCCGGACCGTACGGGTGAGAGCGACGCACGCAAGACCGCCGAAGGGCTGGCCTATCTCTCCGGCTTCGGCAATGAACACAGCTCCGAGGCGGTTCCCGGCGCACTGCCGCACGGCCGCAACTCACCGCAGCGCGCGCCCCTCGGGCTCTACGCCGAGCAGCTGAGCGGCTCCGCCTTCACCGAGCCCCGCGCGCACAACCGCCGCTCGTGGCTGTACCGCATCCGCCCCTCGGCCGCGCACCCGCGCTTCACCCGCGTCGACAACGGCGCGCTGCGCACGGCGCCCTTCACCGAGTCGGTGCCGGACCCGAACCGGCTGCGCTGGAACCCTCTCCCGGACCCGGCGCCCGGCACGGACTTCCTGGCCGGCCTGTGGACGCTCGGCGGCAACGGCGACGCGGCCCAGCGCACCGGCATGGGCATTCACCTCTACCACGCCAACTCCTCCATGACGGACCGGGTGTTCAGCGACGCGGACGGCGAGCTGCTGATCGTGCCCGAGCGCGGCGGGCTGCTGCTGCGCACCGAGTTCGGGCTGCTGCACGCCGAGCCCGGCGAGGTCGCGCTGATCCCGCGCGGCGTCCGCTTCCGCGTGGAGCTGCTCGACGAGAGCGCGCGCGGATACGTCTGCGAGAACTACGGCGCGCCCTTCCAGCTCCCCGACCTCGGCCCGATCGGCGCCAACGGCCTGGCGAACGCCCGGGACTTCCGGGCCCCGGTGGCCGCGTACGAGGACGTCGAGGGCCCGGTGGAGGTGGTCAACAAGTTCTGCGGCAACCTCTGGCACGCGACGTACGACCACTCGCCGCTCGACGTGGTGGCCTGGCACGGCAACCACGTCCCGTACGTCTACGACCTGCACCGCTTCAATGTGATCGGCACGATCAGCTACGACCACCCGGACCCCTCGATCTTCACGGTGCTCACCTCGCCGTCCGACACCCCGGGCCTCGCGGGCGTCGACTTCGTGGTGTTCGCGCCGCGCTGGCTGGTGGGCGAGGACACCTTCCGCCCGCCCTACTTCCACCGGAACGTGATGAGCGAGTACATGGGCCTCATCGAGGGCGCGTACGACGCGAAGGCGGAGGGCTTCGTGCCGGGCGGCGGCTCGCTGCACAACATGATGTCCGCGCACGGCCCCGACCGCGAGACGTTCGAGAAGGCCTCGGCCGCCGAGCTGAAGCCGCAGAAGATCGACGACGGCCTCGCGTTCATGTTCGAGACCCGCTGGCCGGTGACGGCGACGGAGCAGGCGGCGGGGGCGTCCCACCTGCAGCGCGGCTACGACGACGTGTGGCAGGGTCTGGAGCGCCACTTCCGTAGCTGATTCTGCGCCACTTCCGTTCGAGCGTGCGCAGGCCGTGACTGATTCGGAGAGACCGTGACCGCATTCGCCCCGGACTCGATCGTCCTGAATCGGAAACTGCCGCTCTGGTATCAGGTCTCGCAGTCCCTGCGCGCCTCGATACTCGGCCGCACTCCCGAGGCCCCGCTCCGGCTGCCCACCGAGGAGCAGCTGGCGGGGCACTACGGGGTGAGCGTGCTGACCATGCGCCAGGCGCTCAAGGAGCTGGAGGACGAGGGGCTCATCACCCGGCACCGGCGGCGCGGCACCTTCATCGAGCCGAGCGCACAGCGCGGCTCCCCCGTGCGGCTGCTCGGCTCGGTCGACGCGATCGTGGCCCAGCAGTCGGGCATGACCACCGAGCTGCTGGACCACGGCACGTGCGCGCCCCCGCCCGAACTCGCCGACTGCTTCCCGGACTCGGACCGCGTGGCGACGTACCACCGGCTGCGCAGCGACGAGAAGACCGGCGAACCCACCAACCACGCCCGCAATTTCGTCCGCCCCGAACTGGCCGCCCGCATCGACCCGGACGACCTCGCGCGCTGGCCGATGACCAAGGTCCTGCGGGACGTGGTGGGCGTCCGCATCAGCCGGATCACCGACACCGTCGAGGCCACCCTCGCCGACCCGGAGACGGCCCGCCTCCTCCAAGTGCCGCTGCTCAGCCCGATCCTGCACTACACCGGCATCACCTACGACGAGCACGGCCGCACCCTGGACGTGGCCCGCATCCACTACCGCGGCGACCGCTTCTCCTTCTCGGTCACGCTCGACGCGACGTGACGGGCGACGGCGGGTCCGTCGTACGATGCCGGGCGTGACGCACGACGAAGCGCCGCTGCTCGCGGACCTCATGCCGTGGTCCGTCGCACCGCTCCGGCCGGGCCGCGGGTGGCCGATGGGCCCGGATCCCGCATCCCTGAAAGCGCGTTGGGCCGCCCTCGTGGGCGCCTCGGGCCCGGACCGCGAGGCCCTGTTCCGCCCCACGCGCTCGCGCACGCTGCACACGACGGTGGCCCAACTCCCGGGCCACCGGGGCGGAACGGGCCGCCTGGCCAGGGAGAGCGGCCCCTGCCCCGAGCCCGTGCGCGTCCTGCACGGCCCCTTCGACGAGCAGTGGCTGATCCCCGACCACCGCCTCATCGACGTCGCCCGCCCCGAGCTGTGGCGGGTGGCGGGCGAGGGCCAGCTCTACGCCGTCGAACAGGGTTACGTGCCCGGGGCCACCGGCCCCGCCGTGCTCGCGTCGGCCGTGCTGCCCGACGGCCGCTCGCCGGCCGGGCGCCCCGGGCGCGTCCGCCCGCTGTTCCGCCGCCCGGGCGGCCTGGAGGCCAATGTGGCGCCGGGGCTCGCGGAGCACCTCTCGGGGGTGCTCGGCCGCACGGTCACGGCCCGCGCGCTGCTCGCGTGGGTGCTCGCGGCCGGCACCGGCTCCCCGGCGGGCTGCCGGGTGCCGCTCACCTCGGACGCCGGCCTCTGGACGCGGGGCGTGGAGCTCGGGGAGCGCCTGCTCTGGCTCCAGCTGCGCGGCGACGGCGAGCGCCCGAAGCTGCCCGGCGGGCGCAGGCCCTACGTCCGGGCCCCGCTGCCCGCGCGGCCCGCGGCCCTGTCGTACGACGCCGCGGAAGAGATCCTCCGGGTCGGCGGGGAGGGCGTCATCTCACCGGTGCCGAAGGAGGCCTGGGAGTACGAGGTGAGCGGGGTGCGGATCGTCGAGCGGTGGTTCGCGCTGCGTACGGGCGAGGTGGAGACGGGCACGCTGGAGGCGATCCGCCCGGCGGCGTGGCCGCAGTCGTGGACGTCCGAACTGCTCGAACTGATCACGGTCCTCGCGCTGCTCGCGGAACTCGCGCCGCGGCAGGCGGAGTTGACGGCCTCGCTCGGTTCCCCGATCACCGAGGAGGAGCTGCGCGGGGCGGGTGTGCTGCCGGTGGCGGACACGGCGCGATGGCCGGCGTCGGTGCTCGATCACCACGAAGAGGGGCCGGACGGGCAGTTCGCCCTGATCTAGGGGACGTCCGTCGGACGTCGCGCTCGGCGCCGGTGGGCGCCGTGCCGGGCGATGGCCTGCCGGGTGATGGCGTGCCGGGCGGCTTCGCGCCTGGCCGCCCTGGGGAGGAGCGTGATCCTGTGGAACGGCCGGGGTGTTCGACAGGAGCGGCTCAGGAGTAACTGGGATCACACATGTCACACGAGCACCCGGCCTGGGGAAGGGCCGGGGATCGATGACGGGGTGAATCGGGTGGGTGGAAGGGAGAGCCCCGCCGCAGGACGGCGGTTCGACACCCCCGGACCACCCGTGGTCAGCGACCCCCGAAAAGCGACCGCCGCAGCCTGCGCAGCGGCGCGAACAGCGAGACACGCCTCACTCGGGCACCCCTGCTGCTGCGGGTGTGCGCGGGTCCACGTGAGGTCAGCTCACGCATCAGCAACGTCGCCTCGTGCGACTCGCGCTGCGGGACGGCGGGGCCGCCCAGCACCGAGAGATGCCGGTCGAGGCGCGAACTGGTCGCGCTGCTGCCACAGGTGATCGCAGGGACACGCGCCCTGCTGCGCACCGTTATCTGTTCCATGTCACTCCCCACCCGTACGAGGGCACCCGGCCCAGGGCAGGTTAACCCTATCGCCCCATCGTGACACGCGTGTATCCCGGTCGCAGGATTCACCTCCCGGACAAGGAGGTTGACGATTACTCTCCGAATCCGAGCGATTCCAGGGCGAGTTGGACATGCCGTCTGACGGTGGATCGGGACGAAGCCACCGGAGCGGCCGGAGCGGGGCGGGCGCCGGCGTGGACGGCCGCGGGCATCGAGGGGCGCCGCGACGTGGGCTATCTCACGCACAGTCGCCACCGGGAGCGCCCGCGAGTGATCGTTCCGCGCGCCGGAGCCGGGGTGCCCCCCTCAGGGCGCCCGCGGGGTTCGGCGCACCGTGGCCCCGGCTCGGGTGCGCGGGCGTGCCGGAGCCGGGGCGGAGGTCGCACGCGCCAGGCGCGCGGTTCGGGCCGCCGCACCCGAAGGAGAAGCCGCCGCCCACGAAGGAGAAGTGGAGCGCACACCACCGGAAAATCCGGGCAATCCGTCCGCGCCGCGGCCCCGAATGGCCTGTATCAAGCCAGGCACACGGCCAGGCGCACCAGGTGCGTAAGGACGGACGCGATGACAGCAATAGCCAGGAGGAGGCCGGGCCGTCGTGGCCTCGCCACGCTGGTCTGCGGCGCGCTCGCCGCCGGGGGGCTCGCAGCCGCCGGGGTGAGCGCGCTGGATCCGGGGGCCGCGCGGGCCTCCAGTCACCGGGAGGCTCCGCTGATCTCGGGGCAGCCGCAGTACGACAACACGGACGTGTATGCGTTCGTGAGCCCCGACAAGCCGGACACCACGACGATCGTGGCGAACTGGACGCCCTTCGAGGAGCCCGCGGGCGGGCCCAACTTCTATCCGTTCCCCGAGGACGCGCAGTACGACGTCCACATCGACAGCGACGGCGACGCGCAGGGCGACCTGCTCTACCGCTGGACCTTCGACACCAAGGTCAAGAACGGCAATACCTTCCTCTACAACACCGGCGCGGTGACCAGCCTCGACGACCCCGACCTCAACGTCACACAGACGTACGACATCGACCTGCTGAAGCTGGACGACCAGAAGGTCGTCTCCACGAAGAAGATCGCCGACGATCTGCCGGTCGCGCCCTCGCACGTCGGCAAGGCCTCGATGCCGGACTACAAGAAGCTCCGCGACCAGGCCGTGCGGAAGGTCCCGGGCGGCGGCACCTCGTACGTCGGGCAGGCCGACGACCCCTTCTTCCTGGATCTGCGGGTCTTCGACCTCCTGTACGGCGGTGACCTCTCCGAGACCGGCCGGGACACCCTCAAGGGCTACAACGTGAACACCGTCGCCCTTCAGGTGCCGAACGCCGACATCCGCCAGTCGGCGAAGCAGCCGACCGTGGGCATCTGGTCGACGACCCAGCGCAAGAACGCCAAGGGCGAC
>NZ_LIRJ01000342.1 GCF_001419745.1 Streptomyces silaceus
GTGATCCTGGCCGTCGGGGTGTTCGGCACCTGGTGCGTCGCTGCGGGGTGGGAGGGGAACGATCCGGGGGAGATGCCCTTCTTCGGTGCCTTCCTGCTCGCGCTCCTACGGTTCATATGGCGTGCGGTCGTGCGGCCCCGGGTCGATGTGTACGCGGACGGACTACGGGTCACCGGATTCTGGTCGCGCTGCTGGATCCCGGGAGCGGCGATCCGCCGTATAGATCCCGAGGACGGCATGACGGTCACCACCACGGGCGGCGACGTCATCGAGGTGTTCGCCTTCTCGCGGTCCATGCTGGACCGTGGCCGGGCGGCGGCCGCCGCCCGGCAGATGCGCCGGGCCAAGCCGACCCGCCCCGGGCGGGCGGAGGAAGTTCCTGATGTTGTCCGTGGCCCCGACTGGACATGGGCGGACCTGCTCTTCGTGCCGATGCCGGTCCTCATGCTCCTGGCGTTGACCGGCGTCTACGGCACCTGGAACTGAGCTCCGCTCTCGCCCGCCTCTTGGGACTCCGCACGTTTTCCAAGAGGAGAAGCCAGGTGGTCGGCGGCCTTTTGTCGATTACCTGCCCTCTCCTCGTCTAGGCGGTTTCGTTTGGATCATCGGGCGGACCAGAGGAAGATGCCCGCGATGTGGAGTCCGGCCAGGTAGATGGTGGCGGTCTTCTCGTAGCGAGTGGCGATGCCGCGCCACTGTTTGAGGCGGTTGATGCACCGCTCGACGGTGTTGCGCTGCTTGTATGTTTGGCGGTCGAAGGCTGGCGGTCTGCGGCCCGTCTGTCCGTGCTGCCGTCGGTTGGCCTGCTGGTCGGCGCGTTCTGGGATCACCGCGCGGATGCCACGTTTGCGCAGGTGGTCGCGGATCGCGCGGGAGGAGTACGCCTGGTCGCCCAGGACCAGGTCCGGCCTGGTGCGGGGCCGTCCAAAAGGGCGGGGAACGCGCAGGCGGGACATGACGTGCGTGAAGGCGGGTGCGTCGCCGGTCTGACCGGCGGTGAGGAAGAACGCCAGGGGTCGGCACCGACCGTCGGCCGCGAGGTGGATCTTCGTGGTCAGTCCGCCGCGGGAGCGGCCGATGGCGTGGTCGCCGGGTTCGCCGGCCGGGGCCCTTTTTGCGTGCCCCGGCCGCGTGCTGGTGTGCGCGCACGATGGTCGAGTCGACCGCGACGGCCCAGTTGAGGTCCTCGTCGGCGTCCGCCTGCGCGACCAGCGCGGTGAACACCCGCTCCCACGTGCCGTCGACGGCCCACATGCGCAACCGGTTGTAGACACCCCGCCAGTTGCCGAACTTCTCTGGCAGGTGCACCCACTGAGTACCGGTCTGGAACTTGAAGGCGATCGCGTCGATCACCTCACGATGATCACGCCAGCGCCCACCCCGCTTCGGCGTCCGATCCGGGAGCAACGGCTCGATCCGCGCCCACTGCGCATCAGTCAACGACACACCCGGACCAACGACCCACTGATCCAAACGAAACGGCCTAGTGGAGGACCCTCTCGATGAACGCGTCGAGGTTGCCGCGCAGGCGCTCGATCTGCTGCTCAACGGTGAGGGACTCCTCCATGCGACCACCTGGTGCCGCCTTCTTCGTGCCCCGTGCGTACAGCGAGCAGTCCAGGTCGGCGCAGATGTAGAGGCCCACCGAGTTGCCTGCGCGGCCGGCCGGGCCTGCCTTGGGGGCGGTCAGGAGGGCGACGCCGGTGCCGGGATGGGTGGTCAGGCACAGCGAGCACAGGCTGCGGCGCAGGAAGCCGCGGTTGCCGGAAGCAGAGCGCAGGGACAGGCCGACGAGTCCACCGGCGCGTTCGGCGACGAGATATTTGCGGTCGGGCGCGGACAGGTCGAACCAGCCCAGGAAGTCCAGGTCGTCCCAATGGTCGAGGTCGGCCAGGTTCTTGGGCAGGGGGAGGCGTTTGGCCTCGCCCTTCGAGCAGTTGACGAACGAGGTACGGATGCCGTGCTCGGTCAGGGGTTTCATGCAGGTTCCTTTGAGGTGTGGGGTGGACGGTGGCGGACACGACCGCTCGTTAGGCAGGTGCGTCGTTTCCGGCGGGCTTCGGCGTCTTGGGCCGTACGGTGAGGCCCGCTACCAGGGCGGCGAGCAGCAGGACGCCGGCCGCGCACCGGTAGGCGATGGTGAAACCGTGCACCATGGATTCGTTGAGGGGCGCGCCGCCGTGGGCCGGATCGTGCAGGTGCGAGTTGATGTAACGGCTGGTGGCGCCGGTGGCGATGGTGTTGAGCAGTACGGTGCCCAGCGAAGCGCCCATCTGCTGAACGGTGTTGAGGGCAGCCGAGGCCACTCCGGCGTCCTGCGCGGGTACGCCGGCGGTGGCTGTCGCGTAGACCGGCATGAAGGTCAGGCCCATGCCCAGACCGAGCAGCAGGAGGGCGGGCAGTACGTGCGGGACGTACTGCGTGTGCACGGTCAGGTGGCTGAGCAGCACCATGCCGGCGGCGGCCAGCACCATGCCGGACGACATCAAGGTGCGTGGTGCCGTGCGTGGCAGCAGGCGGGCCGCGATCTGGGTCGCGCCGATGACGATCCCGGCTGAGATCGGTACGAAGGCCAGGCCCGTCCGCACCGGCGGGTAGCCGAGGACGACCTGCAGGTAGTACGTCAGGAACAGGAAGACGCAGAACATGCCGACGGTGGCCAAGCCCATCGTCGCGAATGATCCGGCCCGGACACGGTCCTTGACGATGCGCAGCGGCAGCAGCGGGTTCGCCGCGCGGCTCTGCCACCACACGAAGGCGGCGAGCAGGATCACGCCGGCGCCGAGCAGCGTGAGCACCGACGGTCTGGTCCAGCCACGAGGTTCAGCTTCGCTGAAGCCGTACACGAGGGCGACGAGTCCGCCGCAGCCGAGCAGTGCGCCCGGCACGTCCAGGTGCCCGTCCCGGCGGCCGGTGCGGTCGCGCAGGAAGGCCGGTGCGCCGAGCAGGGCGGCCAGCGCGATGGGTACGTTGACGTACAGGGACCAGCGCCAGTTCAGGTACTCGGTCAGCAGACCGCCCACGATCAACCCGACCGCGCTGCCGCCGCCGGCAAGCGCACCGTAGACCCCGAACGCCCTGGCACGTTCCTTGGGGTCGGTGAACGTCGTCGTCAGGAGCGACAGGGCCGAGGGCGCCAGGACCGCCGCGAACGCACCTTGCAGGGCCCGTGCAGCGAACAGCATCCAGGGCCCGGCCGCCGCGCCGCCCAGGGCGGAGGCCGCGGCAAACCCGGCCAGGCCGATGACGAAGGTTCGCTTGCGGCCCACCAGGTCGGCGATCCGACCGCCGAGCAGCAGCAGCCCGCCGAAGGCGAGCGTGTAGGCGGTGATCACCCACTGCCGGTCGGCGTCCGACATGCCGAGGGCGTGCTGGGCGGAGGGCAGGGCGATGTTCACGATGGTGCCGTCAAGGATCACCATCAGCTGGGCGAGGGCGATGACGGCCAGCGCCCACCAGCGCTTCGGATCCGGTGCCGGAGCCGCGGAGGGAACCTCGTGGCCAGGGGAGCGATCGGTGGCTGTGGAAGGGGCGGACGGAAGGGATCCCTCTTCGGGACGTTTCTTGCTCATGGCGATCACGCATGTTTCGTGTCGAAGTGCTGTCGAGACAGCCGGCCGGGGACGGTCGCAGTGGTGACGACGGGCCGGTGCACGCAGCACGGGGACACGGCAAGGCGGTGGGGCAGCGGGAACCACGGACAGCACCCGGGGCCTGCCGCACCAGCTGCGTGACATTCATGCCGGCGCTCTTGCTGGCCGCGCGGCGCAGAGTGCCGAGATCACGGTGACCAGCAAAAGAAGGGCCCGTCTTCGGGCGCGCGCCCCCGCGGCCCGCGCGGCGACGAACCGCGCAGGCCGGGACATCTCGTGACGCGGCATCTCAGGAAGATGCCGAAGACAAGAAATGAGAAAGGGGGAAGAACTACCGCGCGCCGCAGGGGAGGGAGGGCACACGGCCGGAGGCAACTATGGCCGCAACGCATTCTGCACGGTCCATGTCTCTCGCCTCCTTCCAGGCAAGGCACGCGGTGCGTGTCGACGCCGAGCGCGCCGAGCGGCGCGGCAGGAAACCCTGCCGCGTGAACCCGGACAGGCTATCCCATCGACGTCACGGCGCGAACGGGATTTCCGGCCGCTCGTGCACGCCCAAGGAGTGGCGCCATCGTCGAGCCGACCGGATAAGCAGGAGGCCGCCGACGAGCATCGCTGACGAGAGTGCAGCCACCCGATCGGGGGGATCGCCATTCGTGGCTTTGTAGGTGAGTTTCGAGAACGCCCCGGTGCTTGCCTCGGGACCATGAGCATTTTCCAACCTCACGCTGGTGTGTGGTGAAGGACCAGGATGGCTTTCACGAAGTCGGTGATGCGGTTCGTGCTGCAGCGAAGCTTCCGAAGGAGACGCCAGCCCTTGAGGGTGGTCATGGCTCGCTCGCCGGCACAGCGGATCTTGGCGTGGGTGATGTTGTGGCGACGCTTCCATGGCTTGAGACGGCGTCGGAACGGAACCCGCACGAGCCCACCGGCGCCTTGATACGCCTTGGACGCCATTTCAGTTGGTCAGTCTGCGGTGGCATATGAGGGTTGCGGCGATGGCGGTGAAGACCAGGAAGTGTTCCGGCTTGCGCTCGTAGCGGTGGTGGAGGTGTCGGCAGCCGGACAGCCGGACACGGTCCGCTCCACGACTGAGCGATGGTGGCGCAGGTGTCGGGGTGAGTCGATGTCTCTGTGGGTGAGGCGGTGTTGGATGCTGTGGGATGCCAGTCATCGTCGCAGGTGGTGGTAGT
>NZ_LIRJ01000343.1 GCF_001419745.1 Streptomyces silaceus
GGACGGGCGGGACGGTCATACGGTCACGTGCGGCGTGTCCGCGCGGGCGCGGCCCCGCCGTTGACGGCCGCCTGGGTGATGTTGCGGGCCATGCCGCCGAAGACGACGGAGTGGAAGGGCGACACGGACCACCAGTAGGCGTGGCCCAGCAGGCCGCGGGGGTGGAACAGGGCCCGTTGGCGGTAGCGGGTGCGGCCCTTCTCGTCCTCCTCGGCGTACATCTCCAGCCAGGCGAGGCCCGGCAGCCGCATCTCGGCGCGCAGCCGCAGGAGCCGGCCCGGTTCGATCTCCTCGACCCGCCAGAAGTCCAGGGAGTCGCCGACGCGCAGGCGCTCGGCGTCCCGCCGGCCCCGGCGCAGGCCGACCCCGCCGACGAACCGGTCGAGCCAGCCGCGGACGGCCCAGGCGAGCGGGAAGGAGTACCAGCCGTTGTCGCCGCCGATGCCCTCGATGACCTTCCACAGCGCTTCGCGTGGGGCGTCCACGGAACGCTCCCGTTCGTCCCGGTAGAGGCTGCCGCCCGCCCAGTCCGGGTCGGTGGGCAGCGGGTCGCTGGGGGCGCCGGGGATGCCCGCCGAGGACCAGCGCGTGGCGACCTTGGCCTCGCGGACCCGGCGCAGCGCCAGGGCCAGCGCCTCGTCGAAGGGCAGCGGGCGGCCCGGCGGGTCGGGGACATAGCGTGCGATGTCGTGTTCGTGGCAGACGACCTCGTGGCGCAGCGACTCGGTCAGCGGCCGCGCGATGGAGGCCGGTACGGGCGTCACGAGGCCGACCCAGTGGCTGGACAGGCGCGGGGTGAGCATCGGGACGGGCACGATGAGCCGCCGCGGCAGTCCCGCGACGGCGGCGTAGCGGCGCATCATCGCCCGGTAGGTCAGCACGTCCGGGCCGCCCACGTCGAAGGCCCGGTCGACGTCGTCGGGCATGGTGGCCGAACCGACGAGGTAGCGCAGCACGTCGCGGACGCCGATGGGCTGCGTACGGGTGTGCACCCAGCTGGGCGTGACCATGACCGGGAGCCGTTCGGTCAGATAGCGCAGCATCTCGAAGGAGGCCGAGCCCGAGCCGATGACGACGGCGGCCCGCAGGACGGTGGCGGGCACCGGCCCGTCCAGGAAGATCCGGCCGACCTCGGCGCGGGAGCGCAGATGCGGCGAGAGGGAGCGCTCGGGTACGTCGCGCGGGGTGAGCCCGCCCAGGTAGACGATGCGCCGTACGCCGCAGGCGTGGGCCTGTGCCGCGAAGATCTCGGCCGCGCGGCGGTCGGCGGCCTCGAAGTCCGCGCCGGTGCCGAGGGAGTGCACCAGGTAGTACGCGACGTCGACGCCCCGCATCGCCGCGGCGACCGACTCGGCGTCCATGACGTCGCCGCGGACCGTCTCCGCGGCGTCCGCCCAGGGGTGGTCCCGCAGCTTGTCGGGCGACCGGGCCAGGCACCTGACCCGGTGGCCCGCCTCCAGGAGCTCCGGCACCAGCCGCCCGCCGATGTACCCGGAGGCTCCGGTGACCAGGCAGTGGAGCCCGTCCGCCCGCTGTCCGTCCGTGGCCATGGCCGTTCCTCCTCGCGCCGCACGTACACAAAGGCTTCATGATCGGACGCCTTCGTGGATGCAGCGCGCGCGGCAATCACCCGTCGGACGGATCCGGGGCTGCGCTGTCGGACGGACGGCGGGGTACGCCGCCGCGGGAGAGGACGCCGGGCCACCACGCCCGGGGGCCGATGTCGATCACGAGGGCGGGCACCAGCAGCGAGCGGACGACGAGGGTGTCGAGCAGGACGCCGAAGGCCACGATGAACGCGACCTGCACGAGGAAGGCGAGGGGGATGACCATCAGCGCCGCGAACGTCGCGGCGAGGACGACGCCGGCCGAGGTGATGACGCCGCCGGTGGTGGTCAGTCCGCGCAGGACGCCCTTGCGCGGCCCGTGGACCAGTGCCTCCTCCCGCACCCGGGACATCAGGAAGATGTTGTAGTCGACGCCGAGGGCGACCAGGAAGACGAAGCCGTACAGCGGGACCGAGGCGTCCGTGCCGCTGAATCCCAGGAGGTGCTCGAACACGAGCGCCGAGATCCCGAGCGTCGCGAAGAAGTTGAGCGCGACGGTGGCCACGAGGAGCACCGGTACGAGCAGCGAGCGCAGCAGCACCACCAGGATCAGCAGGATGATCCCGAGCACGACGGGCACGATCACGTTCCGGTCCCGGGCGGCCGTCTGCTGGGTGTCGTACTGCTGGGCGGTGTAGCCCCCGACCAGGGCGTCCGCCCCGGACACCGCGTGCACGTTCTCGCGCAGCCGCTCGACGGTCCGCTTGGCGGCGTCGCTGTCCGCGGCGGCCTTCAGCGTGGCGTCGACGCGCACCCGTCCGTCGACGACCTTGGGGGCGCCGCCGCCGGGCCGTCCCGAGGCGGTGACGGGGGCGGCCGAGGCCACGCCCTCGGTGTCACGGGCGGCGGCGGTGACCTCGTCGGCCCGGTCGGCGGCGGCGATGATCACGGCGGGGTTGCCGGAGCCGCCGGGGAAGTGCTCCTCCAGCGTCTTCTGGGCCGTGACGGAGGAGGCGTCGTTCACGAAGGTCTCGTCGAGGGGCACGCCCTGGGAGGACAGGCCCGGGGCGAAGGCGGCGAAGGCGGCCAGGACGAGCGCGGTCACCACCCAGGTGCGGCGCGGCCGCCGGTCCACCCGGGCCGCGATCCGGCGCCACACGCCGTGCCCCTCGACGGTCGCGTCCGAGGCCTTGGGGCGCGAGGGCCAGTAGACGCGGCGGCCCAGCAGGGCCAGTACGGCAGGCAGGAAGGTGAGCGTGGCGAGGACGGCGCACGCGATGCCGATGGCGCCGACGGGGCCGAGGGCGCGGTTGTTGGTGAGGTCGCTGGCGAGCAGCGCCAGCAGGCCGAGGGCGACGGTGGCGGCGCTGGCGGTGATCGCCCCGAAGGAGCGGCGTACGGCGGCCACCGCGGCGGCGACGCGGTCGCCCCGCACGGCCAGCTCCTCGCGGAAGCGCGCGGCCAGCAGCAGGGCGTAGTCGGTGGCGGCACCGATCACGAGGATCGACAGGATGCCCTGCACCTGCCCGTCCACCCGGACGACGTCCCGGTCGGCGAGGGCGTAGACCACGGCGCACGCGAGTCCCAGGGCGAACACGGAGCCGAGGATGATCACGAAGGGCAGCAGGACGCTGCGGTAGACCAGGAGCAGGATCAGCAGGACGGCGCCCAGGGCCACGCCCAGGAGCAGCCCGTCGATGCCCGCGAACGCGTCCGACAGATCGGCCTGCGTCGCCGCGGGTCCGGCGATCCGCACGGTGGTTCCCGGCACCTTCTCGGCGGCCTCGCGCACCTCGTCCAGGACGGTGGGGAGCTTCTTGCCCAGGTCCGGCGCGAGCTGGACGACGGCCTGGAGCGCCCGGCCGTCGTCGGAGGCGAGGGCGGGCGAGGGCCTGCCCACCACGCCGGCGCGTCCGGCGAGCGCGCCGACGGCGTCCCCGGCACCCGCCCGCTGCTCCTGCGTCACCCGCTCCCCGTCCGCCGTCCAGATCACGATGGCGGGCAGGGTCTCCGACTCGGCGAACGCCTCACGGGCCTCCAGCGCCTTGGTGGACTCCGCGCTGCGCGGCAGGAACGCGGCCTGGTCGTTGGTGGCCACCTCGCCCAGCTTTCCCGCGTAGGGACCGAGCGTGCCGCCCACCCCCAGCCAGACGAGCAACAGGACGACGGGCACGAGCCAGCGGAGCCGACGCGGAACGGTTCTCATGGGTATCCCCAGCAGCAGAACGAACTATGTCAACGGCAAAGTATCTCAACGGTTGAGTGATCTTATACTGAGGGGCATGAGCGGCCGAGACACTCCCTCCGCACCTGTTCCGGACGAGGACCCGACAGGACTTCCGGACGAGGACCCGACAGGGTTGCAGTCCTTCGCCGTCCTTCTGCGCCGGATGAACGGGGAGTTCAACCGCATCGCCCAGGAGTTCGCGCAGGCACACGGCCTGCACCTGACGGACGTGCAGGCACTGATCGCGATCCTCGACGCCGACGCGGACGCGGACGCCGCCGACGAGCCCATGACGCCGGGCCGACTGCGCAGGCAGCTCAATCTCACGTCGGGCGCGGTCACCGCGTGCATCGACCGGCTGGAGAAAACAGGGCACATCCGACGCGTACGGGCCGTGGACGACCGGCGCGTGGTGCACCTGCACTACGAAGAGGCGGCCAAGCGGCTCGCCCGGGACTACTTCCGGCCGCTGGCGCGGGGCACCGAGAACGCACGCGGCCGCTTCAGCCGCGAGGAACTGGCGGTCGTCGTCCGCTTCCTGTCGGAGGTGAACGGGGAACTCGCCCTGCTGCGGCACGAGAGCCCCGAGGGCGGGGGGCACGGCGGGGCGACGGGGACGTAAGGGCTCCCCGGTCGAGGGGAGACGCCTACGCCGTCAACACGGCCGCGCCTACGTCGTCAGCACGGCCCGCCTACCCCAGCCGACAAGGCCGCGCCTACCCCATCAGCGGCGCGCGGCCCGTCCTCTGCAAGGGGGCGGCGAGGTCGGCCAGCGCCCGCTCAAGACTGTGCAGATGCGCGAGCGCCGGCTCCACGGCGTGCGACAGCTCACCGACGACGTCGGCCGCGCCCGGCACCGCGCGCTGTGTCGTCAGCGCCTCGACCGCGGCCTCGACACGCCAGCACGCGGCGGCCAGACGGGCGTCGTGGGACGCCTCCGGGTCGGCGGCGACGGCAGCGAGGCCGCGCACCTCGCGGGCACAGACGTCGAGGAGGTCGAGCACCTGGCCCGCGCGTTCCTTGCGGTCCCGCAGCGGGCTGAGCGGGTGGACGAGCGGCGCGAGCGAGAAACGGACCTTGCCGAGCAGCTGCTCCAGCTCGGCGACGCGCGGCGCGGGGTCGGCGGCCTCGGACCCCGCGAGCCGGGCGGCGGCCTCGGCGGTGCAGGCGTGCACGCACCGCAGGGCGCGCTGGATCCAGGCGTCGGTGGTGGCGTGGGTCGTCACGGGCAGCACGAGGAGCACCGCGAGGACGGCGCCGAGCGCGCCCGCACCGGTCTCCGCGACGCGCAGGGCGAGCAGCGCGGGGTCGAGCACCCCGAGGAGTCCGTAGAGCACCCCGGCCATCACCGTCACCGCGAGCATCATCCAGGTGTACGAGACGGCGGCGGTGTAGAAGATCCCGAAGACACTGACGGCGACGATGAGCGCCGAAGGCACGGGCGCGCCGTGCAGCGGTATCGCGAGGACGAAGCCGACGCCGATGCCGAGCACGGTGCCGAGCACCCGTCGGAAGCTGCGCACGAGGGTCTCGCCGCTGGACGCGGTGTTCACGAAGACCCACCAGGTGGCGCCCACGGCCCAGTACCAGCGCTCGTGGGACAGCACCTGCCCCAGGGCGAGCGCGAAGGCCCCGCCGGCGACCGCCTGGACCGCCTGCCGCGTGGTCGTCCGGGCCAGCCCCGTGCCGCCGGGCGCCGGGGGCGCGGCGGGGACGGGACGCCGCCGCTCGTAGCACCACGCGCCGAACCGCACGGCGGACGAGGCGCACAGCGACAGCAGGACGGCGCCGAACAGCTCGGGCAGCTGGCCCGGCACGGTGTGCAGGAACTGCGTGGCGAAGAACATCATGAACGCGAAGACCCCGAGGGAGTGCCCGCGCGGTCCCCACCGCCGCGCGTACACCCCGAGCCCCATCACGGCGAGGAAGGCGACGTCCCGGGCCACGGGTACGTCGTGCAGACAGGCCGCGAGGGCCAGTACGGGGAAACCGACGACGGGCAGCAGCGCGGTGGTGACCGCCTGGCCGCGCACCGTCGCGTCACCCACGGTGAAGAGCGCGAGCAGCGCGGCGAGGCCACCAGTGACGGCCGCGACGAGCGAGTGGCCCGCGACACCGCAGACAGCCACGGCCAGCGTGATGCCGAGGACGGCACGGGAGGCGAAGCGCAACCGCATCCGCCCCGGATCCGGCGCCACGAACACCCTCTTCAGCACAGCTCCCCCGCCCTTTCCGCGACCCGTCCCGGCCTGCCCACACACAAAAGGCGCCGCGGAGATCCGCAGCGCCATCGACAGAGCCATCAGACCACCTCATGCACCCATGGCTCAAGCCAGCGTCGACAGACTGATCCAATGGCCCAGCCAGGACCACTCAAGCTGACCAGCAGGTAAGCCAATGGATCACAGCGCCCTGGCGCACCAAGGCACGTGGGCGCACTCACAGGAGCACCGGACACGCAGGCCCCCAAAGCCGCCATAGCCGCCGCCACACGCACGAGACCCACTGCCGCCAGGCGGCCCCGCGCGTAGCAGCAACTTCTCGACGGGACTCTCGCCGAGTGCGACCGGGCCGACTATTCCCACGAACACCGGCGCCACGGCGTGAACGTGCAGGTCATCACCGACCCCAGCGGCCGACCGCGGTGGCTCTCACCCGCCCTGCCGGGCCGCACCCATGACCTGACCGCAGCCCGCACCCACTCGATCATCCGGATCTGCGAGCGCCAGGGCGTGCCCATCCTGGCCGATCTCGCCTACCGGGGCGCCGGCCCGTGGCTGACTATCGGCATCAAACGCAGACCCCTGCAGGATTTCCCCCCACCGAAAAGACCCTCAATCAAGCGCTGGGCGCAGCACGAGCACGAATCTTTTCCCGCCACAAGGGTGACATTCCAGCCACGCAAATCCAGGCCGCCATAACTGCCAGCCGCACCAAATTCCCGCCCAATGAAGTCAGCAACGAGGAAGGTGTGCCCCGTTACGCTGATTCCGGCTGCAACAGTTCATGGATTTCTGCGGCTAGATCATGGACACGAGAGCCGACCACCAACTGCACCACCACGCCGCTCATGGCAACGGCATGCACATCCAGGGCCCGAAGCACCGCTAGATCCACGCTCTCGGGGTCAATTACTTCCACACGTACACGAGTGACACACACTCTCGCCGTAGCGATGTTCTCCAGGCCGCCTAGGCCAGCAATAACGCCCTCCGCAGTGCTCCTCATGGCGCCTCCTTCCTCCATTCGTGCCATCGGATTGCAGTCATCGTGCCAGCCGCACTGACCTGTCGCATTCGGAAGGCAAGCGATGAGCGACCAGATGGGGCACGCTGAAAGCGCACCATGCGCGGCGGAAGGTTCACACCGCGCGCATTGTGCGCGCTGACACGCACACAGCACGAAACGCCCATTCACTGATCCAGCATCTCGGCCGAGTCGAACGACGGTGGCCACGACGGGGATTCGGCACCAAGGACGTCATCGCCTCCTGAAGCTCTCCAGCCGTACTGGACCAGGGCCGATATGGCCCCAGGCGGCAGCAGGCCCGGAACACGTTCACGGTCGGCCGTGTCGGGCAAAGCACCCCGTGGCTGCTGATCGGGTGATCCGAGGGCCGCCTTCTGTGCGCCGTCGCGAGGGAGCCCGACCCAGGCCTTAGACCGGACGAATGTCCATGCATCGTCTTTCCCGTCGCGCCTTCACAAGAACCGCCGCAGGTCTGGCCGCGGTCGGCGTTCCGTCCGCGGCAGCGGTCCCCGGCCACGCAGCGGACTGGAGCGGCAGCGCTCCGCCCGTCGCACCGTCGCCCGAGGAGGCCTCGGCGGAGGTGGCACGAGCCCTGCTGGTCCTGGACAGAAACGATCAGCCTCTCATTCCCGCCTACAAGCGTGTCCTGCTGGGGCGGGGGCTGCCCAGGGCGGGTGGCCGCACCAAGAAGGTGCTGGTCATCGGGGCGGGGGCGGCCGGGCTCACCGCGGCGCACCTGCTCAACGAAGCCGGTCACGAGGTCACCGTGATCGAGGCCAACGGAAACCGGGCCGGTGGCCGCATCAAGACCTTCCGAACCGGCGGACACGAGAAGGCCGATCAGCCCTTCGCCGACCCGAAGCAGTACGCGGAAGCCGGTGCGATGCGCATCCCTGACGTGCACCCTCTGGTGACCGGTCTCATCGACCAGCTCGGCCTGAAGCGACGCCGTTTCCTGCTGACGGACGTAGGCAGTGACTCCAAGGCCACGGGCCGCACCTGGCTGTATGTGAACGGCATTCGGGTACGGCGCGCCGACTACGCCAAGAACCCCAAGGCGGTGAACCGGTCCTTCGGAGTCCCCCAGCGTTTGTGGCACCTGACCGCAGCGCAGATTCTCGACTCGGCCCTGGATCCGGTCCGCGACGAGTTCTCCGTCACGGGATCCGACGGCCGGCGCGTCGACAAACCCCTGCCGGAGTGCCTGGCCGGCTGGACGCGTGTGGTCCAGCAGTTCGGCGAGTGGTCGATGTACCGGTTCCTGTCGGAGCACGCGGGCCTGGACCACCGCACGATCGAACTGATGGGCACCTTGGAGAATCTCACCTCCCGGCTCCCCCTCTCCTTCCTCCACAGCTTCGTCGACGCCGCACTCATCCATCCGCAGACCCGCTTCTTCGAGATCGACGGCGGTACGGCTCGGCTGGCCGATGCCTTGCTGGCCCGGGTGGACCACTTGGTCCGCTTCGACTGCCGTGCCACTCGCGTCGCGTACGGCGCGGAAGCCCCGGCCGGCAAGGGAGTGTGGGTCGACACCGTCTCCGAGTCCCATGGCGGGCCCGTGCGGCACGAGCACTTCACCGCCGACGTCGCGATCGTCACCGTGCCGTTCTCCGGGTTGCGCCAACTGCCCATCTCCCCACCGCTCTCGTACGGCAAGCGGCGGGCCATCATCGAGACGCACTACGACGCTGCCACCAAGGTCCTTCTGGAGTTCTCCAGGCGCTGGTGGGAGTGGACCGAGGCGGAGTGGAAGCACGAACTGGAGACGTTCCGGCCCGGCCTGTACGCCGCGTACCGCGACGGCAAGGCGCCCACTGACGGATCCCTGCTGGGCGCTCATCCCTCGGTGCCCAAGGGATGGCTCACCGACACGCAACGAGTGCAGTACGCCGCGCGTCGTTCGAGCCTGCGCGACCAGCCCGAGGCAACAGCGGCCATCGGCGGCGGCTCCCTCTCCGACAACTCCAACCGCTTCATGTTCCATCCCTCCCACCCCGTCCCGGGAAGCGAGGGTGGCGTGATCCTCGCCTCTTACAGTTGGTCCGACGACGCCTTGCGCTGGGACTGCCTGGACGACGACGCCCGCTACCCGCATGCCCTGCGCGGCCTGCAGGACGTGTACGGCCAGCGGATCGAGGTGTTCTACACCGGTGCGGGACGCACCCAGAGCTGGGTGCGTGACCCCTACGCGTACGGTGAAGCCGCCGTGCTGCTGCCCGGCCAGCACACCGCGCTCCAACCGCACTTCGCCTCCGTGGAGGGCCCTCTCCACTTCGCCGGGGACCATACCTCGCTCAAATCCGCCTGGATCGAGGGCGCGCTCGAGTCCGCGGTACGCACCGCCCTGGAGGTCCACCACGCCTGATCCCCGGGCGTCACCCGGTCCCCTCAGCACCGTCCGTCGAGGACGATCACCTTGTCGCCGCCTGTCAGGGACAGCAGCGTCGCCTTGTCGGGGTTGACCACGATGCCGTAGTCCGGCTTGCGCTGGGCGTGTCGGGCGAGCCGGTAGCCAATGGCGATCTGGTCGCGTCGGAGGGCGGCTTCGACCACCGTGTAGAAGGTGATGGTGGCGTGCGGCCGTACGTACTCCTGGGCGGGCCGGAGCCTGATCTGGCACCCCTCGGGATCGAAGAGTTCCTGGAAGAGCCGGTTCAGCTCGGGGTTCTCGGAGGTCTGGGCCATCCGCAGACTGAGCAGGTTGTCGCTCAGGATGAAGTCGTCGGCGTGTGCGGCTTGCGCCAGCGTGCGGTTCCGGTCGTCGGCCATCTCGGTCACCACGGAGAAGCCGTGGCCGTGCTGAGTGGCCAGGTCCCGCAGGTGCAGCAGGGTCATGAGCGTGCGCGAGTCCGTCGCGGACTTGTCGATCGCTCCGGCGTCACCGACCACCATCACGTGCTGGTACGCCGCCAGATCGACCCCTTCCAGGACGACACGGTCGGCGGGGTCGGCCGCGAGCAGGCCCAGTTCCAGCTGCGGAAGTCTGGTGCGGAGCTTCTCCACGCGGTCGTCCAGGTCGGGCAGGTCGGCGACTATGTCGAGCCGGGAGCCCTTGGGCGCCAGCTTCGCCAACTGGTTCACGGCTTCGGGTGTCCGGGCGTTCCAACCGAGAAGCAGCACTCGCTCGGACCGTGGGTCCGATGCCTCATCGGTGACGATCGCCTCGAAGGTGATGGCGGGGATCTCATCGGAAGGGATGACGGTGTCGTCGTCCTCCGAGATGGCGACGATCTGGTCTGTGCGCAGGATTCTGGTGTCCGCCGGAGGGTTGAGCAGGATCTGCCCGTCGAGACGGCGAAGCCCGATCACCGTGGAGGTGCGGAAGGTGTAGACGGCCTCGCCGAAGGTCTGCCCGGCCAGTTGGGGCTGGGCGGACATGTAGATCTCGTCGCCGTCGAATTCGAGGAGTTCCGTGTAGACGATGGACAGGCCCGACTGGAGGCTCGTCTGGACGAGCAAGCGGGCGATGAAGCACTGAGCACTGACGACGTGGGTGTGCGCGCCGCCGGCGATCAGGGCCGCCGGAAGGTTGTGGTCGTCGACGATGCTGGTCACCACGTGCGGCACGGGCCGCCCTCCATCGCTCGCCTCGGCGAGTGCTCCGCTGGTCACCGCGAGGAGGCACTTGATGACGGCGATGTCCGCGTCATCGTGTTCGGGGGGCAGGACGATGATGGACCGTGCCTCCCTGGGGTTGACGAGGCGGATGTCGGAAATGCGGGTGGGGTCGCCGGTGCGGCAGACCACCCGTGTCGGCGCGGTGTCGCCCACCCGTTCTCGTACCGCGTCCTCCATCTGCACCTTGTCCTTGGGGGCGAGCACGGTCACGCAGGCGTACTTCTGATTGCGATTGGCCTTGACGAGTTCCGAGATGATCATGTGGACCTGCTCGGACCAGCCGAGGATGACGGTGTGGTCGCTCTCGACGACCACGGACCGTCCCTTGCGCAGCTTGCTCAGCTTGCGCTGGATGCCCGCGCCGAGGACCCCGATGAGGGTGCTGAGCAGCAGGATTCCGATGATGGTGATGACCGTCGAGACGATGCGGTACGCGACACCGACGGGAGGGTCCGCAGGGATGTAATCGCGCTGCAGCATGCCTGGAGGGTTGAGGACGCGCAGGGCGCTGCGCCACAGAACGGACGCGGCGCCTTCCTTCCGTACGGTGTCGGGCGCGAGCACGAGGAGCGTGATGGCGTTGAGGACGGCGAGCACCAGCATGGCCACCGCGATGACGCCGATCATCGCGGGAGTACCGCGCGCCATGGCATTGTCGAATCGGTAGCGGAGACGTCGCAGCATGAGCCACCTCCTGGGATACGGGGCAGCTCGCGCGCCGGTACCGGAGGCGGCGCGAGCTGGTGGTCGGACCGCTACGGGGCAAGGGGTTCCGTCACTTCATGTGGCTCTCCGTGCCAGACCCTCACGGGATCACCGGTCCAGGCGTACCGCACGCTGCTGTCGGCCCTCCAGGAAGGTGCGAAGAAGCGGTGGCACCCCTGCTGAACGGAGAGTCCCTGACTCACAGGCGAACGGCACGGCCTGCTCCGGTCGGGTGACACGCCGTGTCACGGCGGCCGCCGTGCGGGTCGCGCCGAAGCGTCCCGCCGCGGCCGGGCCGTGTCTCCGCCAACTCGTCAGGGGCGTACCCGCAGAGCCTGGAAGCGGCCTCCGATGAACTCCACGAGGAAGGAAACGTGCTGCTCCGGTGAGAGCACGTGCGTGCCTTCCAGCGCGTCGGCGTCGACATAGACGGGGACTGTGTCGCCGAAGGGCACGATGAAGCCGTATCCGCGTTGACGGTCCCACCACTCGACGAGTCCCTCACGCCGCTCCTCCGTCATCGAAGAGCCTCCATTCCTTCGCGGGAGCACTGGACAGCCGCAGTCCACAGACGCATGGTCGCCGTGAACGGTTGTGGCCCCACTCGGGCTGATGGGAGCCCAGTGCACGACGTCTCGGGGAAGCACGACGAGCGCCCGCTCACGACAGCCCCACTCTGCACGGTCCCCGGTCCGCCCGCACCGTGACGGCTGCCGGAGGTGTCGGACCCCGCTGCGTTCACCGCGCGTCCCGGTACTCACCCGAGGGCAGGAGGGAAACGGGCTCAGAAGTGCCGGACGAACGGGGACGCGTCGACCGCGAACAGGCCGCCGAAGGGGCTGTCCAACTGGTAGATGAGCAGCGCTGTGAAGGCGATGAGGCCGGACAGCCCCATCGCCATGACGACGTGAGTGAAGCTGCGCCGAACGCCGAACATGAACATGAAGGCGATGGTGAGGACACCGCCGACGACCAGGCCGAACCAGATGACCGGCGAGAGCCGCTGCCCCGCGTCGGACTCGCGCCCGCGTCTCGCCTCGTCCAGGGTGCTGAGCTGGGCCAGCGTTTCCTGTCCCGTGGCCTGCTGCGCGGGTGTGGCGTGGTCGGGCAACTGCGCCGATGCGCGCACTCGCTCCAGCAACTGCCAGCCCAGCGGGTCCGGCGCCGCGTCCTCGGCCAGGGTCGGCCATTCGATGTCGGTCACGTGACGGACGTATGCCTCTACCTCCTGACGCATCCGGTCCGCCTGCGAGGCGGGCAGACCGGCGGCCAGGAGATGGATCTGGTGCGCCGCGCCGGCCTCCGCCGCGACATGGTCTTCCGCACTGGAGTGCGTGTCCCACACCGTGACCAGGGCAAGGCCCAGGACAAGGGCGTACAGGACGCCGACCATCATCGAGATGTACTCGGCGACGTCTTCGCGGGGCTCCTCGTCCGGCCCCATCGGATGGAAGCGGTGCTTGATCAGGACGACCACAGCGGCGCACAGCGCGACGCCAAGGACGATGGCGATGCTTTCGATCATGGGGAGCCCCGTCGTGGGTCGGTCGCGTGATCAGCGTCTGCGTGAGCCAAGGACGGCGGCCGCGACAGCTGCGGGCAGGAGAATGAGGAAGAGTGCGGTTCCCACACCCAGCCCGGTGGGGGTGTGGTCCGCGCGGACGAACCGGCCGAGCAGCGACCGCGGGGGCCGTTCGTCCGGCGTCGGGAGCTGCGGCCGGTTCTGGGGCAGACCCACTTGTGGAGGCGGTGCCACGGCGTTGGGCCGTGGCACCGCCTCACCGGGCATGGCGATGCCGGGCGGGGGCGGCGGCGGTGGCGGGGGCACGAGTGGCGCCGCCGCCTGCGGCCCGGCCTCGCGCGGGGCCGGCTCGCGGGGCGGCCGGTCAGGTAGCGGGTCGGTATCCCCCGGTGGCCTTCGCCTCGGAGGGGTTCGCGCCGGCCGGCCCGGCAGCTCGAAGCGGGCCGAGGCGCGCGCCGTCAACCGGGGCGGGGGCATCGTGCCGCCGGCGGTGGTGAGGGTGTGCAGTCGATCGCTGCCTTCGACGCGGCCCTGGCTCAGGTGGGTACCGGGAGGACGCCGCACCTCGGCCGTACACGTCGCACTCGCCCGCGGGGCGAGCAGGGGGACGACGGAGCGGCCGCCTCCGCAGTCGGTCCGGTTCCGCCCCACCACGGGATCCATGACGCGGGCACCGTGCACGGCCCGGTTGCCGGTGTTCGTGACGGTGTAGCGGATCTGGGCCCGGTCGGGGCCCGTCACCCGTACCTTTTCCCGCAGGTCCAGTGCGGCGCCGACCCCGGCGTACCCGGAGCGCGCCGTCGCCTCGACCGTGGCCCGCAGGTACGGCTGCCACCCGACGGCCCGTACCGCCGCGTCGTGGGCTCCGGGGCGGGCGATCCCGGTCGCCGTGCACCGCACCGTACGCAGTCCGGTCAGCAGGGGAACCTTGGCGCGGCCGCCGGGACACCGCATGCGTGCCCCCGGCAGCACCGGGTCCTGAATACGCAGGTCGTGCAGGTCGGCACCGCCGCGGTTGACAAGGCGGTACGACGCGAGCACCGGTGTCCCTGTGCGGATGCCCGGTCGCTGCGCGCCAAGGCCCGGACGGGTGTTGACCGTCACCTGAAGGACCAGCCCACCCGATGAGGGGCCATCGGCCGCAGAGGGCCCGGTCGCCGACCAGCAGGCCGTTCCCAGGAGGAGGCCAGTCAGCAGCCACCGCGTCACTTTCCTTTCGCGCGGACCGATCATCACACCAGGATGCTGGTCGCAGGGGCTCGGTGCGGGTCCTGGCGCCGCGCACGCCACGCGGTACACCCGAACGGCTCTCGTGCCTCTGCCGTCAGGTGGCGCCCCGGTAGTACCGAGAGGGCCGTGGTGACCGATCGGACCGACCCGGAATCCGGGCACAGTCGGGTGAGGCGGGACCGAAGACAGCCGATGCGACTGGCGAGATGGCCGGTCAGAACCCCACAGGTGGAGCTCGGGCGCCGACCGGCCTATTCGGCCTACGGCCCGCTGCGCCCGGGGCCGTGGCCTTGCATCATCACCTCATGGACAGACATATCGACACCGCTGATGACGGTGGGCGCGGCAGGACGGGCCTGTGGCCCGGGCGGCGTGCGGCGTACGCCGTCACCGCGGCCGGCCTGGCGCTCGCCTTCAGCGTGACGTCCCTTCCCGCGGAGGCGGCGAGCGCCCAGGCCCCGGCCCGGTGCAGGGCCGGCACCGGGCCGTACCAGTGGCAGCTGGAGAAGCACCTGAAGCTGAAGCAGGACGGCGTCCAGTCCGAGGCGGACTGTCGCGCCATCCAAGCCTTCCAGCAGCGCCACCGCGTCAGGCCCGCCACCGGCCAGGCGAATCTCCACACGTACCGCATGCTGCTGATCGTGCAGGCCGGCAAGGCGCCGAACAAGGCCCGTCACTGTCCCCAGCGTTCTTACCGGGTGGTCTGTGTGGACCGCACCCGGCAGCTGCTCTGGGTTCAGCAGGGCGCCAAGGGCAAGCTCGTCATGCGGCCGGCCCCGATCCGCACCGGAGCGCGCGGGGTGGAGACCCGCGGCGGCATGCACCGTGTCTTCCGGCGGGTCAGGCACGACTACTCCCGCATCTTCAACAACGCCCGCATGCCCTACTCGCAGTACTTCAGCGGTGGTCAGGCACTGCACGGCACCTACGGCGACATCTACGACGGTGGCGGGTCGCACGGCTGTGTGAACTTGCGCCTCAAGGACGCCTCCTGGCTGTGGAGGAAGGTCGGCAAGGGCAACCGCGTCTACGTCTTCGGCCGCAAGGCGGGCACCCTTCCGCGCGCCGCCGTCACCGATGACGAACTGATCGCGACCACGAAGTGGGGCTACCTGGATGGCGCGGGTGGCCAGGGAGAGCCCGTGGCCTGGTAGCCCGGCCTCAGGCGCGGCGGGCGGGACCGCCCCAGGGGGTGTCGGGAACCTTCGCGGCGCTCCTGCCCGCCACGATGTCGATGCGCACCGGTCCGGGCAGCCCGCGCACGGCCGCCTCGACCCGTCGCAGGTCGCCCGTCGGGCCGATCCAGTACTTCAGCGGGGAGCGGGTGGTGCGCACCGCCGGCTTGTCCTTCGCCGAGGGGCGGGGCCCGGAGACGATGTCGTAGTCCGTGCCGTCGAGCGATTCCCGGCCGAGCCAGCGCGGCCCGGCCTGCGCGAGCAGCTGGGCGTTCTCGGGGCGGTTCGACCCCAGCATGTGCGTCATGCGCAGGGCGATGTCGAGCGGGTCGGTGCTGTAGGCGCGGGGGGACCAGGCCGGTCCACGCAGGCCCGAGGCCGCCTTGGCGATGCTCCGCGGATCCGCGTCCCGCGCCGCGTCCGGGCCCTGCTTCGCCTTGTCCGGGCCCTGCTCCTCCTTGTCCGGGGCCACCCCCAGGCCTCCCATGTCCCAGGCCAGCATGCCCGTGCCACCCCGGGCCTGACGGTCCGTCATGTGGTAGCGCCCCACGGCACGGTGGACGCGGTAGTCGACGAGGCCCTCGACGACCATCGCCTGCTTCTCGTCCTGCGGGACGGTGATCCGCAGCTCGGCGGGGCTCGCCTCGTACGTGCTCATCCGGGCCATGGCGAAACGCTGGACCTCGGCGCCGGTCAGGGCCCGCTCGGCCGCGGCGTCCGGACCGTGCACCGCGACGCCGACGGTCAGGGCCGCGCCGGCCGCGACCACCCCCGCACAGGTGAGCAGGGTGCGGCGGCTCAGTCGGCGCAGTGGATTCGTGAGGGGCATGGGCCCGCCTTCCGTGAAGTGTGCGTGGGATCCGTGGAAATCCCCGGAACGGGGACGGCAGCCCGCCCGCGGCCGTGAGGCCGGGGCGGACTGCCGCAGTGGTCCAAGTCGATCGAGAGCCGGACTACTTCTTCTTGATCGGCTTCTCCGGCTTGTTCTTGAGCGTCACCCGGAGCGGGTTGAACTCACAGTTCTTCTCGGTGACCTTGAGCGGCCCCGTCACGGCCGCCGCGCCCACGGGCTTGATGTAGCCCTCGGGGGTGGCGGTCTCGACCAGGTAGTAGCTGCCGATCATGATCTTCGGGAAGGTGCACTTGCCCTTGGCGTCGGTGGCGCACTCGCCCAGGCGCTTGTCGGCCTTGCCCTTGCGCTGCAGCCCCTTCGTGCCGTTGGACTCCTGCCACAGCTGGAACACCGCGCCCATCACGGGCTGACGGTCCTTGGCGCTGACCTTGGTCAGGATGATCTGCGTCGGCTTGTGGAAGCCGAAGTCGATGTCGTGGTCGTTCTGTCCGGCGCCGTCGATCTTGACGTCGGCCGCCGAGAAGCCGTTGCCGTAGGGCTTGCCGTTGGAGTCGACGGCCATGTTGCCGCCGTTGCCGAACTGCGAGGGCTTGTAGCCGTAGAGCACGCCGCCCTTGGCGTAGTCGGCCGGGTTGTCCATGCGCACGAAGTACTTGCGGCCGTACTTCCAGTCCGCCGCGGCGACGTTCTTCACCAGCGTCGAGTCGAAGTAGTACTCGCCCCGCGCGTTGGTCTTGGCCGTGCCGATCTTCTTGTTCTGGGCGTCGTACAGGTTCACCGTGGCGCCCACGACCGGCTTCTCGTCCGCGTCCTGGATGCCGTTCTTCATGCGCTTGCCGTTGTCGTACCAGACACGGTTGCCGATCTGGAACGGCGCCTCGTCACAGAGCACCTCGAGGTCGGCCATGGAGCCGCCCTTGCCGAAGGTGGTGGTGAGCTGGTTGCCGAGGCCGGAGGCGCGGGCCGGGTCGAAGCGGTTGATGAACATCGTGCCGCCGTTCCAGACGTCGTCGATGACGTCGATCCCGGAGGTGGCGATGGTGTCCTCGACCTTGGACAGGGCGATGCCGGAGAACGCGGACTCGGTGTGCCAGGTGGCCCGGTAGTCGCCCGGGTAGTACTCCTTCGGGAGGCTCCCGTCCGGGGTCGCGCGGCCGCCGTTGTTCTGCGGTGTGGCGTTGTTCTTGCAGCCGCCGTTGCCGTCCAGGACGAACTTGCCGTCCTTCTTGCACGCGCGGTTGATGTCACCGCCCGCGGACGGGTCGGCGTCCGCGGCGCCGCCGGGCGTCCGGGAGAGGCCGTTGCCCGTCTGGTCGGAGTAGCGGTCGCGGAAGCCGAGGATGAGCTCCCCGTCGGTGTCCACGACGATGTCGCCGAGGATCGGCTGCGGGTAGGCGTGCCGCGGCCCGCAGTTCTGCTCGACCTCGCCGTTCGCGGTCTTCACCTTCTGCGTGGGACGCCATCCGTTGGCCCACGGGAACCAGCCCGCACCCTTGCAGGTGCCGGGCAGGTCATCGGCGACACCGCGGGAGAAGTCGAGCCGGTCGTTCATGATCGTGCCGGTGAACTTGCCGCTCTTCGGGTCGAACGTCTGGATGACGGCCCGCATGTCGGCCTTGCTCTGGCTGGACTCGCCCGAGCAGACACCACCCACGTAGACCGTGCCGTCCTGCAGGCCGAGGCCGAAGGGGCGCCAGTCACCGGCCGCGGCGCAGCCCGGATTCGGGATCGCGTACGAACCCTTGGGCGCGCTCGCGGTCTTCTTGGTGGCGTCATACCGGTAGAGCTTGCGGTCCTTCAGGTTGACGACGTAGAGGTCCTTGCCGTCATCCGTCACATCCACATCACCCAGCGACTCCTTGGTCACCGACGGGACGATGCCGATGTCGAAGCCCTCCTGACCGCTCGCGGTCATGTTGTGCGGGGTGTTGCCGACGTTGGGGACCTTCGTGAAGAGCGTGGTCTCCTGGCTCTCGCGGTCGGTGAGGTAGATGGCCCCCGGACCGTCGGGACCGTACTTGGCCGCCCGTCGCGTCATCGCCCCGGAGAAGATCCACTTCTTCGGCTTGCTCCAGCCGATGCCGTAGACCGCACCCGTGGTGCCCTTGTCCGCCAGGTCCGTCGTCTGATTGTTGTTGCCGCGGGCGTTGTAAGGGAAGCCCACCAGCGTCCGCCGGGTGTCGGGCTCGGAGAACCCTTCGATGTCCTTGCCGATACAGGCCGTGACCAGCTCGGCGTTCTTCTGGCAGTAGTCGCCCGGGTACCAGAAGGACGTCGTGAACTCGGCGTCCTTGCCGCCCTTCAGGTCCACGAACTCGACGTTCGAGGACATGATGTTCGGGTCGCTCAGGTCGTCCTTGGGCTGGGCGAAGCCCGGGAAGAGCACGCCCGGCTTGGGGTTCTTGGCCTCGACGCGGTACTTGCCGCCCCGCAGCTTGGTGCCGGGCGCGAGGTCGACGACGCCGTTCGCCCCGGTCTTGCCTGTGATGCTGCGGCCTTCGGCGTCGGTGAGAACCACCTCGACCCCGGACATCCCCGGCTCCAGCGCCTGGTCCCACTCGCCGTTGGCATCCACCGCGCGGACGACACGAACCTTGACGGACCCGTCACCCGCGTCGCGGACCTGGGGGGCCGCCGCGAAGGCCGGCAGACCGGCGCTGGCGGTAGCCGCAGTGAGCAGCATGGTCATGCCATGCAGCGCCCGCCGCTTGATGAGTTGTTCCACGGTTGTCCTCTCTGCGTCTCGAATTCGAGAAACATTCGCAAACCTCCTTATTTCTATCGATAGGCAGCAAAAGGCGCGCCCGGTGATGACCCGTATGGGACGTGCCACACAGCCATCTGGAGGGGAGGAAGGAGGAGGGGGTCGGGAAAGCGGAAAATCAGGCGGGCATCATGGCCCGGACCAGCGGCGACGGAACTGCCGAAAGAAATACGCCGCTTCATTACCGAAGCTGACACCTGTGGCCAGCACGACCATCAAGGCGATGGCCTGCACCATATGCGTGACGCCGTGGTCCGAGTCCCTGACGGCGAGCTCGCTCAGTGCGCGGTAGAGGACGCTGCCCGGCAGCAGCGGCGTGACGGCAGGAATCACCAGAGGCAGCGCCGAATCCCCCGTACGCCGGGCGATCAGACGACCCGCCAGACTGATGCCCACCGCGATGACACCGGTGGTCAGCATGCGTGAGTACCCCATGTCGCGCAGCACCACGTACCCCATGACGCCGCTCGTCCCGAGCAGCATCACGGCGAACCACCGCCGAGGCGGCACGCGCATCCGGGAAGCGATCGCCACGGCGAAGGCCGCCGCGCCCACAAAGCGCCAGGAGAAGTAGTCGATCGTGGTGGTCTGCGAAAGAAGCGGCAGGTCCTGTCCGTTCTTGGTGGCGACGACGAGGACCATTCCGATGCCGGCGACGATCGCGACGAACACCAGCGCCGCGTCCATCAACCGGGCGTACGCGGTCAGATAATGACCGGTCAGCGCGTCCTGCACGGCGTCCACCATGGTGAGCGTGGGCAGCAGAGAAAGCACTCCGCCGACGATGATGGCCGGACTGATGTCGCCGTGGCCGAGGAGTTCGGCCAGATAGGCGAAGACCGCGGCGGGCATCGCGGCCAGCGCGAAGCGGTAGAAGGGCAGGACCCCGAGCGCCGACAGAGTGTTGGTGAGGTATCCGGCCAGCGTGGCGGCGACGAACGACGGGACGATGACCCGCAGGTCACCGCCCGCGACCAGGCTTCCCGACGCGGCCACGGCCCCGCTGTGCCCGGCGGCCAGCCCCCACCGGGCGGCCCGCCCGGTCGGCACCGCGCGATTGAGGGACGGGCTCAGCGCGATCGCGCGTTCCCGTGCCTCGGCGGCAGGGACCGTGCGCTCGCTGATCTCCTCCACGAGCCGGTGGGTCCGCTCCAGCGCCGTGAAGTCGGTCGTCCTGCGGCGGATCACCCGCTGTTCCACCAGCGGCCGGGCGTCACCCGGCATCCGGCCCGACAGGGACACCACCCACATCGTCACGTTCGGCTCGCACCACTGGAGCCCGAAGGACTCCGCCGTCGTCATCATCCCCGCGGCCGTCTCCTCGGCGGAAGCACCGTTGGCGATCAGCGCTTCACCGATCATCAACGCGAGGGCGATGACGAACGCGGGGTCGGGGTTCCAGGGGTCATCGGGCGGCGGCAGCACCGGGTCCGGATCGGGCTCGAGGCCACGCATCCTGTCCAGCTTCGCCTGCAGCCACGGCAGCGACTCCCTGGCCAACGCACGGTCCTTCCCTTTGCCGGACAGATCTGGCCGCGGTTGCCACGCGCTCCAAGGCCCGGTCAGGCCAACAGGTCACCCAGACGTTCTCCCGGCCCTGGCGCGGGCAGGACATAACCGACGGCCGACGCACGGTGCTCGGTGAAGGCACTCATGGCGTCCTCACTGGCCAAGCGTTGCTGGACACGCACGAAGAGCTGGGGGTCCCGCATGTACGCGAGGAACAGCAGACCCTTGTCATCGTGTCCGTCGTCGTAGGAATAGCCGCGCCGGAGCATCCGCGCGCCGCCGTCGAGCCGGGAGTGGGCAAGGCGGACGTGAGCGTCGGCGGGAATCACGTAGCGGCCCCGGGGAGACTTCGCGTACAGGTCCACGGCGTCGCGTTCCGTGCGGGACCCCAGGGGCGCACCACTGGCGCGGTGACGGCCGATCACTTCTTCCTGCCTGCCTGTGGGCAGTGCCGTGAAGCGGTCCACGTCCATGTGGATGCGGCGGTAGACGAGGTGTGTGCCGCCGCTGTCGTTCCATACCCAGCGAGGCAGTTCGCCCTGAGGTGGATTCTCTGTGCCGTCCTTGAAACCGAAGAGATTCCGCGGGGTTTCGTGGGCGTCGTGCGGCGGCAGAAATCCGCTCTGCCGCCAGCGCAGGCCGAGAGCATCCCGCGCCTGGGCGGTCAGCCGGGTCAGGGCCCGTCGGCAGGCGAGCGGATCGTCCGCGCACAGCTGGACCAGGAGGTCACCGCCGCTGCGCCGCGCCTCCAGGCGGTCACCGGGAAAAGCGGGCAGGTCACGCAGCCCCTCCGGCGCGGGAAGGCGCAGCTTGCGGTAGAGGTCCGGCCCGGCGGCGACGGTCACCGTCACCCCTCGTGGCGGGCGCGACGACCACTCGGACAGCGCGCGCCGCACACCGTTCGCGGGCGCTCGCCCTCCGCCGCTGCCCCGTACGTCGAAGGCGGCCATCAGCACGTGGCGGGGCTGCGCCTCGGAGACGCCTGCCTGCGTTCCGCGCTGCGGGCGCTCGTCGTCGCGACCGGCCGAGCGCGACGCGCAGCCGCTCGCCCCCGCAAGGGCCACGGTCGTGGCGGTGAGCAGGAAGCGGCGGGACGGGGGCGGCGGAGAGGTCACCGGTACTCCTCACAGAGTGCGCGCCATGGTGGGCCGGAGTGGCAGGCCTGACGGTACACCTTGTGACATGCAGCCAGTTGTCACTAAATGTCGCGTCCTTGCGCAGTATTGGCGCGGTTCCGTACGCGTGAGCATGGCCGTGCTGGCCGGGGCGGTCTGTCTGCCCCTGTCCGCTTGCGGCTTCTCCGGCTCCGACGATCGCCCCAGCCCGAGCGGGCCACCTGCGGTACTGCGCGTACCGGGTCAGTACTCGTCAATCCAAGCAGCGGTCGATGTCGCACGATCAGGCGACACCGTGCTGGTCTCTTCGGGGGTTTATCGGGAGGCCGTGGCCGTGCGGCGGCCGGGGGTGACCCTACGCGGCGCCGACCGCTCACGGACCGTCGTCGACGGTGAGTTCAAGCGGGCCAACGGCATCACCGTGACGGGCAGGTCCTCGGTGGTGGAGAACCTGACGGTCCGTAATCACCTGGCCAACGGTGTCCTGTTCACCGGCGTCACGGACGAGCGCCTCCAGGGGTCCGGTGCGGGAGGTGCCGGATACGATCCGCTGGACACGGCCAAGTTCCCACCTCTGCGGGGATTTCGAGCGTCGTACGTCACCGCGTACAACAACGCCCTTTACGGGATCTACGCCTTCGATGCCCGCAGCGGAGTCATCGAGCACTCCTACGCCTCCGGACAGTCCGACTCCGGAATCTACGTCGGCCAGTGCGACCCCTGCGACACCGTCGTGCGGAAGAACAAGCTGGAGCACAACGCCATCGGCATCGAAGTCACCAACGCTTCAAAGGATTTGTATTTCCTCGGCAACGTGGTGCACCGCAATCGCGTGGGCATGACGGTCAACTCCAACAACCTGGAGGCACTCGGCCCTCAGCACGAGGCCGTCGTTGTCGGCAACACCGTCACGGACAACAACGACGACCGCAGTCCCGAACAGGCCGAGGGCGGATACGGCATCGGTGTCGGCATCGGCGGCGGTACCCGAAACCGCGTCGAGCGCAACCGCGTCGAGGGCCACAAGGTCGCCGCGTTCGTCCTCAGCGATGTCCAGGGCTATCCCGTCAAAGAGAACCGCATCACCGGAAACGCGGTCGGCCGTCGTGACACGGCCCTGGTCCTGGAGGCTCACCGCACGGGTGGCAACTGTTTCGCCGGCAACGGGGCGTCACCCACCAGTCCGGCCCCGCTGCCCCGTGCTGCGGTTGTCTGCCCCGGCAGGAACGAGCCGCTGACCGACCCTGGAAGAACCCGCCCCATCGAGATGCCACCGGGCATCTCCTTCAAGGAGGTTCCCGCTCCGGCTCCGCAGCCTGACATGCCCCGTGCCGCGACCGCGCCCGCCCGCCCCGCGTCCAACC
>NZ_LIRJ01000344.1 GCF_001419745.1 Streptomyces silaceus
GGGTGGGGGAGGGCGGATGCGCCATCGTGTGCTGCGACGAAGCGTCCGCCCATGGAGGGATGCGCACGGAACTGCGTGCGCGGAACCACACGTGTGTGGTGGTCGAGTGATGCGTGCAGGGGCGCCCCGCACAACGTCCGGGATTCGGCCACCTCTTGACGGCGAGGTGGCGCCCGAGATGTGTTTGCGCAAACACGAGTGGTCGGAGGAGAGTCTGGGAGCGGCCCAAGGGGGTGTCAAGGACTTGGACAGTATTGGGCCGCCGACTGACCGTCCGCGATGGTTACGCCAACATGAGCGACGTACGGCTGCCCGCACGGTCGGCCTCCAGGTGCCCTACGGGAGGTCGCGACATGACCGCGCCGAAGCGGGCGAAGTCGCCCCGCTCACGTCCCCCGCGCCAGTGGCCGTCCATGGCGGACGTCGCCGCGATGGCCGGGGTCTCCTCGCAGACCGTCTCCCGGGTGGCGAACAACCGGGAGAACGTCGACGGGGCCACCCGCGAGAAGGTCCTGTCCGCCATGCAGGTCCTCGGCTACCGCCCCAACACGGCCGCCCGTGCCCTGGTCACCGGCAGGTTCGGGGCCTTCGGTGTGGTCAGCTTCGACATGGGCGCGCACGGCAACGCCCGTACGCTCGGCGCGATCGCCGACGCCGCGCGCGAGGCGGATTTCTCCGTGAACTTCATGGGCGTACGCACGCAGACCGAGGCCGCCGTGCGCCACGCGGTCCAGCATCTGATGCTGCAGTCCGTCGACGGCATCGTGCTGATCGAGTCGCAGATTCTGGACACGCCCTCGCTCCGGCTGCCGCCGTCCATGCCGGTGGTCGTCGCCGACGGGGACGCCGGTCACCGCTATCCCCACGTCGACTTCGACCAGGCCCACGGCGCCCACAGCGTGGTGGCCCATCTCCTCGGGCTCGGACACCGGACGGTCCGGCACCTCGCCGGCCCTCACGACGCGTTCTCCGCGCGGCGGCGCGCGGAGTCCTGGCGCCGCACCCTGACCGACGCCGGAGCACCCGTCCCTCCGCTCGTCCACGGCGACTGGTCGGCGGCGTCGGGCTACCGGGCCGGTCTCGGCATCGCCCGACGCGGCGACGTCACCGCCGTGTTCGCCGCCAACGACCAGATGGCCCTGGGGCTGATCCGCGCCCTGCACGAGTCCGGCCGTGACGTGCCCGGCGACGTCAGCGTGGCGGGCTTCGACGACATCCCCGAGGCCGCCTACCTCCGTCCGCCCCTGACCACCGTCCAGCAGGACTTCGAGGTGGTCGGCCGGCACTGCGTCTCCCTGCTTCTCGACCAGATCGAGGGGCGCACCGACGGCCCACTGAGGAAGGAGGTGGAACCCGTCCTCGTGGTCCGTGCCAGCACGGCGCGTCCGCGGCGGGGCGGCACGGCCTGACCCGCGCCGCTCAGCGTTCCTCCGCGTCCTGTCGCGGGGCCGCGACGCTGGCCCGCTCCACCAGGGTGGTCGGCACGAGCTGTATCCCCGTCACCGTCTCGCCGCGCAGCTCCCTCAGCGCGGCCTCCACGCACAACTCGCCCACCTGGGCGAAGTCCTGACGGATCGTCGTCAGCGGTGGGATGAAGGAGGACGCCTCCACGATGTCGTCGAAGCCGACGACGCTCACGTCCTCGGGGACCCGGACGCCTCGTTCGTTGAGCGCACGCAGCACGCCGAGGGCCATCTGGTCGTTGGCCACGAACACCGCCGTGCAATCGGCCTCGTCGGCGAGGCGCAGTCCCGCCTCGTAGCCCGAGTCGGGCGTCCAGTCGCCACGCAGCAGGGGCGGCACCCTGCGGCCCTCCTCGCGCAGCACCGCCTCCCAGGCGTCGGCGCGCCGGCTCGCCGCGAACGACGCCTCGGGCCCTGCCACGTGCCACACCGTGCCGTGTCCGCGGTCGAGCAGGTGCCGCACCGCCGTCCGGGCGCCCTGGCGCTGGTCCGTGTCCACGACCGGGAAGCGGCCCGTGGAGTCGGAGTCGACGACGACCACCTTGACGTGCGGCGGCAGCGTCAGCGCGGCGGTGTCGATCAGGTGCACCTCCATGATCAGGACGGCGGCGTCGACGGCCAGCTCGTCGAGCCGGCTGAAGGCGCCCCTGACATCGCCCTGTGTCGGGGCGTCGAGCGGGATCAAGGTGACGGCGTAGCCCGCGCGGGACGCAGATGACGCGATGGCCTCCAGCGTGCGGACGTTGCCGTGGCTGGCCAGCCCCATGGTGATGACGCCGATGACGCGGAAGTCGCCGCGCTTGAGGGCGCGGGCCGCGCTGTTGGGCCGGTAGCCCAGCTCCTTCATGGCGTCGATGACCTTCTGACGGGTGCTCTCGACGACGGCGGGGTCTCCGTTGGAGACCCGCGAGACGGTCTGCGAGGAGACCTCGGCGAGCCGGGCGACGTCCGCCATGGAGACCCGGCGCGGCCTGCCCCGCGCCCCTCGTCGTCCGTCGCCCCCGGCCGCCGCCGAACGGCCGGCCGTGCTCTTGTCACTCACCCGAATCTCTCCCTCGTCCGCTACTGCTTCGTGCTTGACGCCCCCCAGAGGGGATGTCACCATCACGCTACCGATGATTACGTAAACATTTCTCATCGCCCGCCCCGACCAGGGCCTCTTTTTCCGCCTCCGGGCAGACCTGTCTCGCTTCCCTCGACTCGCCCCCGTCTCCGGACTGTTCGGTCACCGACGCAAGGACCCAGCATGACGCTCCTGTCGACGCGCGCCACGGCACCATCACCCCGCTTCCGGCTCCGCAAGGAGGCCCTGGTCGGCTGGGGATTCGTCGGTCCGTTCGTCGGGGTCTTCGGTCTCGTCTTCCTCGCGCCGATCGGATACGCCCTGTACCTGAGCCTCTTCCAGGACCGGCTGATCGGCGGCACCTCTTTCGTCGGCCTCGACAACTACACCCAGGCGCTCTCCGGCCCCCGTTTCTGGGACGGGCTGGTCCGCGTCGGCCTCTTCCTCCTCGTACAAGTGCCGATCATGCTCGGCATCGCGCTCCTGGCCGCACTCGCGATCGACAGCGGAAGGCTGTACGGCACGGCCTTCTTCCGCGTCGCGATCTTCCTGCCGTATGCCGTGCCCGCCGTCGTCGCCAGCTTGATGTGGGGCTTCATGTACGGCACGCGGTTCGGCCTCGTCGGCAACATCAACGAGGCGTTCGGCGTCACGCTGCCCGACCCGCTCTCGCCCTCGCTGGTCCTCGCCTCCATCGGCAACATCGTGACCTGGGAGTTCGTCGGCTACAACATGCTGATCCTCTACTCCGCGCTCAAGGTCGTGCCCCGCTCCCTCTACGAGGCCGCGGCCATCGACGGCGCCGGTGAGTGGCGCGTCGTGACCTCGATCAAACTGCCGGCCATCCGCGGCGCCCTCGTCATCGCGACGATCTTCTCGATCATCGGCAGCTTCCAGCTGTTCAACGAGCCGAGCATCCTGCAGAAGCTCGCCCCCAACGCGATCACCAACGACCTGACCCCCAACCTCTACACCTACTCGCTGGCCTTCTCCGGGCAGCAGCACAACTACGCGGCGACCGTGGCGATCGTGATGGGCGTGCTCACCGCGATCATCGCCTACGCGGTCCAGCTGCGCGGCATGCGGAAGGGCTGAGCCGATGACCACCTCCCTCACCGGTACGGCGCCCGAACCCGCGACCGTGCCCCCGGCCGCGCCGCGCGCCGCGGCCACCACGGCCAGGCGCCGCAAGCGCGTCCCCGGCACCCCGCTCAACCCCCGCCCCAGCGTTCGCCTGACCCTCGTCACCGGCTTGGTCCTCGTCTACACCCTGTTGCCGCTCGCCTGGCTCTTCATCAACGCCACGAAGACCCAGAAGGGCCTCCTGGACTCCTTCGGCCTCTGGTTCGCCGACGACTTCGACCTCTGGGACAACATCGGCCGGACCCTCACCTACGACGACGGCGTCTTCGTCCGCTGGTTGCTGAATACGCTCCTGTACGTCGTCGTCGGAGCGGGCGGTGCCACTGTCCTCGCCGTCCTCGGCGGCTACGCGCTGGCCAAGTACGCCTTCCCCGGACGCCGGGCGGTCTTCGCGGTCGTCATCGGAGCCGTGGCCGTGCCGGGCACCGCGCTGGCCGTGCCCACCTTCCTGATGTTCAGCAAGATGGGCCTGACGAACACCCCGTGGGCCGTCGTCATCCCGTCGCTGATCTCGCCCTTCGGCCTGTACCTGATGTGGATCTTCGCAGCCGAGGCCGTTCCGGACGAACTGCTGGAGGCCGCGCGGATCGACGGTTCGGGCGAGCTGCGCACCTTCTTCCGGATCGCGCTGCCCCTCCTGATGCCCGGGACGGTGACCGTTCTGCTCTTCTCGATGGTCGCGACATGGAACAACTACTTCCTGCCGCTGATCATGATCAAGGACCCCGACTGGTACCCGCTGACCCTCGGCCTGAACGCCTGGAACGCCCAGGGCCAGACGGCCGGCGGAGAGGCCGTCTTCGACCTCATCATCACCGGGTCCCTGCTGACGATCGTCCCGATCGTGGTGGTCTTCCTGCTGCTCCAGCGGTACTGGCAGTCCGGTCTGGCCGCCGGCAGCGTCAAGGAATGACCCTCCCCGACCTCCAGCCGCTTTCTCCTGTTCCGCCCCGTCCATCCGCACCACCGACCAGGAGCACATCCCATGAGAACGCACACCCCCCGCAGACTGCTCGGAGCGCTCGCCGTGGCCTCCGCGCTCGCCCTGACCGCCACGGCCTGTGGCTCCGGCGAGTCGGACGGCGGTGACAGCGGCCCCAAGGACGTCAAGGCCGCGCTGGAGAAGGGCGGCAAGGTGACGGTGTGGGCCTGGGAACCCACACTCAAGAAGGTGGCGGCGGACTTCGAGAAGAAGTACCCGAAGGTCGACATCGACCTGGTCAACGCCGGTACGGGAGACAAGCAGTACACGGCGCTCCAGAACGCCGTGTCGGCCGGCTCGGGCGCCCCCGACGTGGCCCAGCTCGAGTACTACGCCCTCGGCCAGTTCGCCATCGGCAAGTCCGTCGAGGACCTCTCCGCCTACGGGGCACAGAAGCACGCCACGAGCTTCACCCTCGGCCCCTGGAGCGCCGTGTACAGGGACAAGGCCATCTACGCCCTGCCCATGGACTCCGGCCCCATGGCGTTCTTCTACAACAAGAAGGTCTTCGACAAGCACGGCATCAAGGTCCCGACCACCTGGGACGAGTACGTGGACGCCGCCCGCGCCCTCCACCGCGCCGACCCCGAGGTCTTCATCACCAATGACACAGGAGATGCCGGCGCCACCACCAGTCTCATCTGGCAGGCCGGCGGCCGCCCCTACAAGACGGACGGCACCCATGTGAAGGTCGACTTCGGCGACGAGGGCAGCAAGAAGTACACCTCCACCTGGCAGAAACTCCTCGACGACAAGCTGGTCGCGCCGATCAGCTCCTGGAGCGACGCCTGGTACAAGGGGCTGGCCGACGGCTCCATAGCCACCCTCTCCATCGGCGCCTGGATGCCGGCCAACTTCACCTCCGGCGTCCCCTCCGCTTCGGGCGACTGGCGGGTCGCCCCGCTGCCGCAGTGGAAGAAGGGCGCCAAGGTCAGCGCCGAGAACGGCGGCAGCGCGCTGGCCATCCCGAAGGCCGCCAAGAACAAGGAACTGGCCTACGCCTTCACGGAGTTCGCGACCACCGGTGCCGGGGCCAGCACCCGTGTCGCCGAGGGCGCCTTCCCCGCCACCCGGACCGACCTGGAGTCGAAGGCCTTCCTCGACACCGAGTTCCCCTACTTCGGCGGCCAGAAGGCCAACCGCGTCTTCGCCGAATCCGCCCGCAACGTCGGTCCGAACTGGACCTACCTGCCCTACCAGACGTACGCGAACTCGATCTTCAACGACACCGTGGGCAAGGCCTACGTTTCGTCGACCAAGCTCGCGGACGGACTGGACACCTGGCAGAAGGCCAGCGTGAAGTACGGCAACGACCAGGGGTTCACCGTCAACGAGTGACGCGACGAGGGCGGGCCGGCGAGGCCCTCGTCCGGTGGCCGCGATAAGGGCCGGCTGCCCGAAGGGCGGCCCGCCCCTGCCCTCGACAGCCGACCGGACTATGTTGACCGGATGCAGCCACAGCAGGGCCACACCACCCCTCCCCAACCAGCCGCCGCGCCCGCGCATCCGCGGAGCCGTACGACAGCCGCAGCCATGTGGCTGGTTGTGGGCCTCGTCGTCGGTGCCGGTGCCGTCGGAGGGGCGTGGGCTCTGAGCGGCGACGGTGCGAGTTCGGAGGGTGCGACCGCGGCAGGGGACGCGCATGCCGCCTGCCAGGCGCTCGACGGATTCGACGAGGCGCAGTACACGGAGAAGGGCTCGGTCGGCGATATCGCCGTGAACCGGTACGCCGCCGCGGGAGCGTTCGCCGCGGCGGCCGCGGCGGGGGATGCGCAGTACAAGCCGCTCTCCCAGGCGATACGCCGCTCGCAGGAGCGCCATGCCCGGGTCTTCGAGTTCGACGCCGCGGCGAAGAAGGACCTGGACAAGGCCCGTGGGATCTGCCGGGATCTGTAGCGTCGGTCCGCAGTGGCGGTGACGTGCGGTCAGGTCCGTCGGGGGCAGCGTGACCGCGATCGTCACTCCGGCCGACGGCCTCGTCCCCCTGCCAGTTGATCCGAATGATCGGCCCCGTCCGTCCCTTGCTGCATGCTGAGGGCGGCCGAGAACTGGGCGCCCGTCAGGATCGCCAGGTTGGAGAGCCACAGCCAGATGAGGAAGACGATGGCACCGGCGAGCGATCCGTAGAGCTGACTGTAGGTGCCCATGATGGATGTATAGAGCGCGAACCCTCCGGTCACCACCAGCCACAGCACTCCGGCCAGAATCCCGCCGGGGAGGCTGACATGGCGCTTGCGGGCCTGTTCCGGTCCCGTGCGGAACACCGTGCACACCAGGAGGACGATCAGTGCGAGCAACATGGGCCAGCGTGCGATCGACCAGGCAACGGCGACAGCCGAGTCCAGGTGCAGGGCCCGCCCGAATTCTTCGGCGAGCGGCCGGCTGAGCACCAGCACCAGCGATGTCATCACGAGGAGCGCGAGCAGGGTCAGCGCCGTGAGAATGGTGTGGTGCGCCCTGGAGAGAGGGGTGCGCCGGTCCGGGGTGCGGTGCATGCGGTGCAGGGCTCGCCGGCAGACGGCCAGGTAGCTGCATGAGGACCAGACCGCGCTCACCGTCCCGGTGACGATGACGGTCCACGCTCCGGCGTTCTCGCGCAGCATGCGGGTGAGCAGTTCGTGCAGCTGATTGCTTGCTTGCCCCGGTGCGTAGGTGGTCACATGCTCGATCAGCGACTGGGCCGCGTCCGGGCTGAGGAGGCCGAAGACGGCGACCGTCACCAGGAGGGCGGGGAGCACTGCCAGCGTGGCGTAGTAGGTGAGGGCGGCGGCATAGTCGCTGATGTCGTCGTCCCACAAGGAGACCGGTGTGCGGCGCAACGCCCGCCGCCAGGACGTGACGGTCGCCGCGTCCGACTCGGTGGGGGGTGGAGCGACACCTGCGTCAGACTGCTGCGTCGTCATGTTCGTGATCCCTTGCCGTGATGACGTTCTGTGGGTTGGACCCAGCCCGCGGACGGATGTTACGCACCAGTGTCGGGGTGTCAGCGACACGGTCCACGACGTGCGACGCGCGTGAGTCGGAGAAACTCATCCCGCGGCGGCCTGAGGCCGATTCTTTCTCCGGCAGGGTTCAAGCGCATGAAGGAGGGGCGGCCCCGCTCTGAGGCCGCCCCTCCCCGGGATTTCGTTGTGCGGCTAGCGCTTGCCGATGTCCTTGGTCTTTTCCTTGACCTGGCGCGCGTCGCCCTTCATCTGCTGGGCGCGGCCTTCGCCTGTGAGGCGTTCGTTGCCCACGGCGCGTCCGGCGGCCTCCTTGGCGGCACCGACGGCCTGGTCGAGCTTCGCCTTGGCCTTCTCGCTGGCGGTCATCTCCGCTCACGCTCCCTTGGCATCGACATCATGTGATCACCCTCCGCCTCACCGCTGCGGTCGTCGGTAAACATCATCGGTCCGGGGGATTCCGGCGCCGCCAGATGGAGGGACGGGGGTGGAAGCGAGCATTCCAGGTGCGCCCAGATGCCCTGCATCCGGTGAAAGAAACGTGCTTCTCGTGTGTTTGTGGGCGCGAGTCAGGAGCACAAGGTGGTCAGGAGGTAATAACAATGGTTCCCCTGCTCGTAGTTCTTCTTCTGGCTCTGCTCCTGTTCGGTGCGGGCTTCGCCCTCAAGGCGCTGTGGTGGATAGCTGTTGTCGTGCTGGTCGTGTGGCTGCTCGGCTTCGTGATCCGGCCTGCCGCGAGTGGCGGTCGCAAGGGCCGCTGGTACCGATGGTGATGAGCGCCTGAATATCCATAATCTCCATTGCGCGATACGCGGCCACGGCAGGTGGCACTGACAAGGGGTGAGCCCGGCCAGGGACAGCCGGGCTCACCCCTTTTTCCTGTGCTACTACTTTCTCCTGTGCTGCTGCGCTGGTCCCGCGAGGGGGCAGCGGGCTGTGTGGCGAGCAGTCAAAGTAAGGGCGGGCCGAACCTCAGTTGATGATTTCGGCACGGTCGTCCAGAAGGATTGCGGCCAGCCGGTCTCGCCACATCTGGAGAGCTTCGGGTGTCTGCCGTGTCCAGTCGGTGACCTCGCCGACGATCCGGAGCGGTTCCCTGCTGCGGTAAGAGCGAGTGGGGTTGCCGGGGAACTTCTTGTCGGTGACGTTGGGATCGTCCTCGAACTCCCCGGTCGGTTCGACGGCGTACACGCGCGGGGGCCCGTCGCCCGCGGCGAGTTCGGCGGCGAGTCCAGCACCGTCGCGCAACGCGGTGAAGTAGATGTGGTTCATCACGATGTCGGGCCGATAATTGGAACGGAAACCGGCGGTGAGCTGATCTCCGACCTGCAAGTCAGCCTTTGTGCCATGAAAGAAAGGACCCTCGTCCAACGCCTTGTCCATCGCAGCAGGTTATCAACTGAGTTGTCGTGAAAGGGAGCCGTCATGTCATGGCTCCTGGGCGAGCACCTCGCGACCGCGGGCGACCGCGGTGTCACGGTGGAAGGCGAGGGACGCGAGGGTTGCCTTGTCGCGTGCCGGTAGCGTGGCGACGAGGTGACGCTGCACGCGCAGGCTGACGGCGGGGATGTGAGCTTTGAGGGCGCACTCACCGTCGGCCACGGCGACGTCTTTCTCGTGTTGCCGGAACTTCTCGGTGGCTCCCGACTTCTGGTACTCCTTCTTCAGTCTCGGTTGAATGCTCTCCGGCGTGGCATAGGCATGTCCTCGCGCCCGCATGCAGGACCGCCAGTCGGAGAGGGCTGCTCGATAGGCCGGTGTGCGTGGGATGCGTTGGCCGAGCTGGTTGTCGATCTTCTCGGGTACGTAGGTGATGCGAGCCCACAGACGGACATCGCCCGCCAGTCGTTTCTCGCTGTCGGCGCGACACCCCTGCCTGGGGACGGAGACCTCGCCCCAATCGGTATCGGTGACGCGCTCCCTCTTCTCGGGTGGGCCGAAGAGCGCCCTGTCGAAACGTGTTCTCTCCTTCTGCGGAAGAGTCTCGTAGTAGCGGTCGATCGGTGCGTTCGACCGCGCCAGTCCGCCTTGCTCGGTCGAGGCGATGCCGTAACCGGAGCGTCGGCGGTCGGGGAGTTCGACGGCTGCCGGCTCGTCCTCGGGTGCCCGGGGAGCTGGCGCAGCGACGGCCGGATAGGCGAAGCCCGTGTTCCGCATGCAATCGCGGACCAGCTTCTCGGAGGCCTCCCGGAGAAGCTTCTCCGTCGCGGGCCATGAACCGGAGTGCGTGGCCAGGTCGACGGCGGAACTGCCGAGCCGTCCGTCGAAGGGCGGCGGGGTCGAGGGCACGAAGTCCGTCGGGGCGTCCGGTGGTTGTGTGGGCGCGCAACCGGTCACGGCGGTCACTGACAGCGCGGCCGCAGCCAGGGCCGCCCGCACGAGACGGGCGCCCCTGACCGGCCGGTTGGTTACGAGGAGCACCACTTGTTGGAGCTGATCGTGTCGTTGAACCCGGCGTCGCTGTAGTCCCTGGCGAAGTCGCCGACCTTGTCCCCCCTGCTGAGGCTGTGCCATCGGCTGGTCTTGCTGTAGCTGCGGTTGGAGTAGAAGTAGACGGTGCACTGGCGGCCGTTGTTGGCGATGGAGCTGATGCAGTCCTCCCAGCCTCGGCTGCCGCACGAGTTCGCGGAGTTGCGCAGCGTGGCGAAGTTGGCGTTGTCGCCCTCCACCTGTCCGCGGTTGCCACGGAACTCCGAGTGCGGCCAGAAGCACGCGGACCCCGAAGGACATTCTCCCGCCTGCACGGAGACCTCTGAGCCGCCACCGTCACCGGTCGCCTGGGCGGTGGGCGCCATGGCCAGACACAAGGCCGCGGCACTGATGGAGATGGCCAGCTTCTTCTTCACGTCGTCCCTCTCGTCGTCGTGTCGTTCCTGTCGTCCCGGAAGCGCCCGGCGCACTGGGTGTGCGATCCGGCGGTGTCCCGAGACGGCACCGATTCCAGCGGGGGCCGCATTGTTCAGGAGCCCTGGTCAGGGGGTGCTGAACAAATCGACAGCAGAGGGATCCCGTGGTGACGGCTGGCCGGAGAGTCGCTTGTCGATGCGCGGCGGCGCTCCGTAATGTGACGCGACCATGACGTTCTTGACGTGATCATGAGTGTTCGTGCGGAGGGTGATGGGGCGCCAAGAGAAGCCGCTGGATCCGTCCGACGGACCCGTCCAGGAGTTCGCCTGTGCCCTGCGCAAGCTGCGGCGGGAAGCGGGCACGGTGCCCTACCGGGTACTGGCGCAACGGGCCGGGTACTCCGTGACCGCCCTCTCCCGGGCGGCCGCGGGCGAGAATCTGCCCTCTCTGGAGGTGACCCTGGCGTACGCGGTGGCGTGCGGCGGGGACCGCGCCGAGTGGGAAGAGCGCTGGCACGGTGCCGTACGTGAGGCACGGCAGCACGACATCGAGGCGCCGGACGGGCCCGAGCCGACGGTCCCGTACCGCGGACTGGCCCGATACGAGATCGACGACCACGCCTTCTTCTTCGGACGCAGGCGACTCACCGAGAAACTCGTGCACCTCGTGCGGGAACACCCCGCCACGGCGGTACTCGGACCCTCGGGAGTGGGCAAGTCCTCACTGCTGCGGGCCGGCCTGGTGCCGTGGCTGCGCCAGGCCGCAGACATGCCGCGCCCGGCGGCCATCCGCCTCCTGACGCCCGGGCCCGAGCCGTGGCGCACGCACGAGAAGGCACTGCAGCCGGCGGACGGGCCGGGGCCGACATGGGTGATCGTCGACCAGTTCGAGGAACTCTTCTCGCTGTGCCGCGAACCGCGGGAGCGCACCGCTTTCCTCGACGCGCTGCTGTCGACGGCCCCGGACGCCGGCCGCCTCCGCGTGGTGATCGGCATCCGCGCGGACTTCTACGCACGCTGCCTGGAGCACCCTGGGCTGACCGCCGTCCTGGGGTCGGCCACTCTGCCGGTGGGCCCCATGAGCCGTACGGAACTGCGCGAGGCCATCGTGCGGCCGGCGGCGGTACGGGGCATGGCGGTGGAGCCCGCCCTGACAACGGCACTGATCGAAGCCGTCGCCGACCAGCCAGGCGGACTGCCCCTGATGTCCCATGCGCTGCAGGAGGTCTGGCGCCACCGCCACGGCCAGACACTGACACTGCGGAGCTACCACGGCATCGGCGGCGTCGACGGGGCCGTGGCGCAGAGCGCGGAGGACGTCTACTGCGCCCTCACACCTGGCCAGCAGGACATGGCACGCCGGATCCTGCTGCGCCTGATCACCCCCGGCGACGACGCCCCGGACACCAGGCGCCCCACACGACGGCAGGAGCTGGACTTCGCCGACCAGGACGCGACCCGCGCCGTGCTGGACCGACTGGCCCGCGCCCGCCTGATCGCGCTGGACCAGGACATGGTCGATCTGTCCCACGAGGCGTTGCTCTCCTCCTGGCCGAGGTTCGCCGAGTGGGCCCACGAGAACCGCGAACGGCTCCGGTTGCACCGCGGGCTCACCCAGGCCGCGTACGCATGGAACGAACACGGCAGGGACCACGAATCGCTCTACCGCGGCTCCCGCCTCACCGCCGCGGAGGAAGCCTTCGGCGCCCCTGAAGCGCGCGATGAACTGACAGGCGTGGAGCAGGCGTTCCTCGACTCCGGTGCCAAGGCCCGGCGCCGGGCAGACCGTCGTCGCCGTGCCGCGGTGACGGCTCTGTGCCTGGTCACCGTCCTGGCCCTGATCGCCGTCACCTTGGTGTGGCAGGAGCGCAGGGCCGACGTCCGGCAGGAGACACAGATGACGGCCCGGCGCGTGGCGGCCATCGCGGACAGCATGCGCCGCACCGACCCCCAGACGGCGACGCGCCTCAGCATCGCGGCCTGGCGGATCGCCGAGACCGAGGAGACCCGCGCGTCCTTGATCGCGGCGCTGGCACAGCCGGACCAGGACCTCTTCGCCATCCCGAGCAAGCGCCGCACGCCCGGGATCAAGGACATCTCCCTGAGCCCGGACGGCCGGACACTGCGCCTGCACGCGGGGACCAGGCTGGAGCACTGGGATGTCCGAACCCACCGCCGCACGCGCGTCAGTGAACTGCCCGGTGCGGAAGCGGACGACTTCGTCCTGCCGAGCCCGGACGGCCGGTTGGTCGTGGGCAGCGAAGGGGACCGCTCCGGCATCACGGTCTGGGACACGCTCACCCATCGCCGCAGGTTCCTCGAGCCCGGGGACGCGAGTGAGGTGTCCAGCGTCTCCTGGTCCGACTCGGGCCGCGTCGTCGTCATGCGGCTGGACGAACAAGTAGAGCTGTGGGACGCGGACAGCGGACGCCGCCTCATGAGACACGCTCCCGCCACGGATACGGGCCCGGCGCGGGTCGCTGTGACGCCCAACGGCCGCCTCGCCGTCCTGTGCACGGGAGACCGGCTCACTCTGTGGGACCTGAGGACCACGAGGCCGGCCGGCAGGCCGCTGCCCACCCGTGGCAAGCGGACCAAGTGCGCCGGCATGGATCTGAGGTTCGCGCCGGACAACCGCACCCTGGGGATCGTGGACCCCGGCGGGATACGCCGTATCGACGTCTCTGCCGGACGGCACCTCGCCTCCCTTCTCCATCCGTCCCTGCGGTCGTTCACCTTCAGTTCGGACTCGAAGTTCGTGGCGGCGTTCAGCCACGACGAAGCACTGCTGTGGCGCGTCGACGCGCCCGACCGCCGCAGCAGGACACCCAGGACGGCCCTGTACCCGATCGAGAAGTCCACGGAGCGCTCCGCACCGCTCTTCCGTCGACCGATCCTCGGCGAGGACGCCGCGGCCATGCGCATCGACAGGGACAGCGGCGTCCTGCGCTATCTGAGTTCGGACGCCGGCGGTCGTACGGCTGTCCGCACTCTCGTCCCCGGCCAGGCCCTCACCTCACGTACATGGCAGGCCACGGCATTACGCGCCGCACGCTTCGGCCCCGACGCCCGTCTCCTGCTGACCGAGCGACAGACCACCGACACGGCCCACTTCAGACTGCTCGACGTGCGCGGTCGCCGCGCACCGACCGCTCTTCCGGACGTGGCTCTGTCCGGCACACCGGACCAGGACCCCGAGGAGCAGAGCACGACGCAGCTGAACTCCTTCAGCCCCGACGGCAAGTTCCTCACCTACGGGCCCACGCTCAAGGACCCTCAGTCAGCGCGGCTTTGGGATGTACGCCGACGCACAGGCTCCCCGCTCTTCGCGCCCCATGACGGTCGGGACAGCCGCCCCAGGCCGCTTATCTCCGTGACATTGGCACCCGGATCCCACCGTTCCGATCCGCCGGTTCCCTACGCGCTCACGTCGACCGGACTGTGGGACCTGCGCCACCGAAGGAAGGTCGCACCGCCTGCCGAGTTCGGCGAGGCCGCGTTGGCCCTGCATCCCGGGAACCGGGCCCTGGCCGTGGGGAAGGGCAGACTGGTGCGCCTGCCCCGCGGCCCCGCGACGCGACACTTCTGGCGGGAAGGGCCGGACGGTCCTCTCGCCTTCAGCCCCGACGGCTCGCTCTTGGCACTGGGCACGGCGCTGGGACAGGCCTCGTTGTGGGACGGCACGGGACGGCGCCGGCTGGGCGTCCTGACACCGGACGCGCCCCGCACTCATGACCCCGTTCCCATCGCGGCGCTGGCCTTCTCTCCCGACGGCCGGACACTGGCCTTGGCCGATACGGCGGGAGTGGTTCAGCTGTGGGACGTCCGATCCCACCGGCCTGTAGGGACGCCTCTACCGGCCCCTGGCGACGCCGCGCTGGCACTGGCCTTCGATCGCACGGGCCGGTACCTCCACGTCGCGGGGGCGAACACCGCGGCACGCTCCTACGACCTCAGCCCCACGCACATCGCGGACGCCCTGTGCCGCCGACTGCTCGCTCCGCTCACGCGCGCCGAGTGGCAGAGACTCATTCCGGAGGCCGCCTTCCGGAGGACTTGTTGACGTCTGGGGAGGCAGTTGCTGATCGTGGCCGGATTCGGTGTGCGGGCGGGGTGGCCGGTCCGGGAACGGCATCGGTACCCATCACCGCGCCCCACCGCGCGGGTGCTCACCTCTCGGCCCGCGTGTACGTCCGGACACCCCTCCGCAACCTGCCTCGTCCTCAGCTGTAGGTCCCCCACCGGCGTCCCAGGGTGTCGTACATGTACCGGGGCAGGCCCTTGATGGCGCTGGTGCGGAACGGGCGGCCGTCGTCGTCGATGCGCACGGTGCCCTTGCGGCCCTGGGAGGACCAGTCCAGCTCCAGGTACCAGCGGCAGTCGCACGAGCTGGTCCCGGCCGTGATCAGCAGCACCTCGGGGTCCTTCGCCGAGACGCGGTAGGGCATGCGTACGGCCGGGATCGGTGTGCCGGAGTCGTTCCCGGGCACCGCGCGGGCGATGGGGCGGTCCTTGTCGAGGTCCACGGCGAAGTACCGGGGAGTGACCGCGCCGCCGCAGCCCAGGTCCATGGCGTAGGCGTTGCCCTCGGCCGGCGCCGTACGGCCGACCACACGCACGCGCAGCGCCTCCAGTACGACGGCCGTGTCGCTGCGTCCCTGCACCGACAGTTGTACGAGCGTCTCGCCGCCGTGCACCGCGCGCTGCGTCGACGCCCAGAGCGCCGCGTCCTGCGGGGCTGGGGGAGGCGGGACCTGGCCCGGGGGCTTGGCGATGACGTAGTCGTGACCGCAGCCGAGCTTCCAGGCCTGGGAGTTGACGGACCAGGTGAGCGGCAGCCCGGCGGGCCGTTCGCCGCGGGGCGGGGCAGAGGTCGCGTCGGGCGGGGGAGAGGCGCCCGACTTCTTCTTCGGGCTCTTCGGGCTCTTCGGGGTGGCGGTGTCGGAAGGCCGCTCGGAGGTGGGTGTGCCGCTCGGGCCGGGTGAGACGGCCCCTCGCTCCGGCGCCCTGGCCTCCGCCGTACCGGCGACCCGGTCAGGACCGTCGGCGGACGCCCGCCGCCCGTCCGGCAGCACGGAGAAGGCCCCGAGCGTCGCGAGCACGGCACAGACGGAGGCCAGCCCGACCACGAGACGTCTACGGCGGTACCAGGGGCGGTGCGGGAGCTGGAGCGGGGGCGCGCCGGGCGGTCCGGGCGCAGGGTCCGTTTCGGCGACCGGGCCGCCGTCGGCCTTAGGTGCCGTGTCCGGTTGGGTGCTGCCCTCCGCCGCGTCGTTCACGGGTTCTGCCACCGTGGCGTCGGGCACGCTCTCCGCCGCCCCCGCCGTACGAGGCCGATGGCGTGCCGCCACTGCCAGGAGCCAACGGCGGTGGAGTTCCAGGCGTTGCTCCGAGGCCGCCCCGCACAGGGCCGCGAAGCGTTCCACGGGGGCGAAGTCGAGCGGCACCGCGTCGCCCGCGCAGTAGCGGTGCAGCGTCGAGGTGTTCATGCCCAGACGGCGGGCCAGCGAGCCGTAGCTCCGGTCCGTGCCCTCCTTCAGCGCCCGCAGCAGCGTCGCGAACTCCGCCACCTCGTCGACGCCGCCGCCGTCGTGCTGTGCCGACACAGATCATCCCCCGCCTTTGTACGTCCTCACACGGCCTGGGACGGCATCCCAGGCACCCCATATACCTGCACGTCAGACGGGCTGGGATGGTTCCATCGTGTCGGATCGGCCGTCGGTTGTTGCGCCCGGCCGGTGTGACCGCTGATGCTCTTGGTGCCGCACCGAACAGGCCCGGGCCGACCAGCCGGCCTCACCGCGGCATCCACGTCCACGCACTCATCCACGGGGGTAACACCCATGTCCCTGCGCATCCGAACGAGCGCTTGCACCGCACTCACCGTCGCCGCCCTCGCCGCGGGCACGGTCCTCACGGCACCGACCGCCGGCGCCGCGCCGAAGGCCGCCGCGCCGAAGTTCCTGTCGGCGTCCCAGCTTCCGCCGCACCCCACGTCGTCCTGGACCGCCGGGCCGGTCACCGAGGGGTTCCCGGAGGCGCTCGGGGACTGCGTGAGCACGGAGGGCGTGCCCTCCTACGACTACCGGCACCGGGACTTCCGGACCGATCTGGAGACCAGCGCCGTGCAATTGACCGTCGTGACGGGCACGGCCGCCCAGGCCAAGGGGCTGGCGAAGCACTACGACGACCTGATCCGTACCTGCGCCGAGCGTATCGAGCAGGCATCGCCCGACGTCGCGGCCGAGGGCCGCGACTACGGCAAGCTGCCGGTCGAGGAGGGCGCCCGCGTCCGCGGCCTGCACACCGAGACGTCCGGGGGCGCCACCGACGTCGCTCTGCTGTCGGTCGGGCGGGACGGCAGGACGGTCACCGTCGTGAAGTGGGGCCAGATGGGCGACTTCGGGGACGCGCCCGTGGCTGCCTTCAAGAAGACCACGACCACGGCCGTCAACAAGCTGTACTGACCGGTCGGCCACCGGTTGAGGGACGGGGCCGTCCTCCCGCCACGGGGGTCGGGAGGACGGCCCCGTATCGGTCATGCGTCGCACTGCTCGGGCGTCCGCCCTCTGGCCCGCCGTTCGCGTTCCGGTCGTCGACCATGTGGTCGTTGACGATGCGACATGACTGCCGGGTGTCCCACTGAGGACGGTTCCCCGTGGAGGCGGCATGCCGTCGCGTCCGCCTGTGTCGGCGGAAGTACCGCTGAGCAAGTCAAGAGAGCACAGAAGCTCGCCCACCGAGCGGAGATCACCACCGGCACCCAAAGAGCGACCAAGCCGACTCCAAGAGTTGTCATCCTTCCGCGAGTGCGCCTCGGGGCGGACCATCCTGGTGCCCGGGCATGAGGGGGTACATCATGGGGCCCCCACAAGGTCAGACGGCCGAGTCGAGCAGCTTTGTCACGCGTTCCGTGGAGGAAGCCAGTCACGTGCTCTCGGAGGTCTACTACGACCTGAGGCTCGAGGTGAAGAGGGCGGACGCGAAGGACTTCGTCACCCGGATCAACACGGCCGACCTCGGCGCGCTGACCGTCGGCCACGTCAGCTTCGGCACCGAGATCAGAACGGGATACTGCGAGCCGGGCTTCTACCACGTATGCGTACCGCTCGGAGGAAGCTTCGGCGTCCAAGAGGGCTCCGCCCCGCCCGTGTACACCACCACGCACAAGGCCATCATCTACGACCCTTCCCGGCTCAGTAGCGGGTCCCCCAGACCCCGGTATCCGCTGCAGGGCTCCATGGAGAGCGCGTGGAGCCCTGCCCGTATGTCTCCGTGACCGCAACGAGATCAGGGGAACCCGGGCTCAGGACTAGAGGGCGTCCGCATCCCTCTCGTAGCTCCTCTCGGCGTAGATCAGGGACCGTGAAACCTTGACCACTGCGAGGCGTCCATCGGGGAATTCGCACCGTGGACCTGGTCCTGATGCGGACCTGATGTCGGCGCGCGCAGGGTGTAAAGAGGTAGGTGGGGGACAGGGAGGGGGGACGCGCATGAGCGGTCCCGATGCCCGGGCGCCGGCGGTGCACCCGGCTGATCTCGCTCTCGTCGACGAGACGGTCGAGTGCGTCAGAACGGCCCGGACCGACGACGTGGTACGGCAGTTCATGCCCGGGCTCACCGCATCCGAACGGGCGGGCCTGACCAGATACTGCGCACTCGCCCATGCGGCCGTCCTCGTCTCGGCCCCTTCGGTGGAGACGCTGCGCACCACCCTGCGGGCCCGTGGGCTCGACGCGGGGAAGGCGGTGCCCAGCGTGATCGTGCGGCGCAGGCTCGCCGAACGGTACGGACGCACGATCGACAGCCTGCACGTGGACATCGTCCGGGTGCCCGTGCCCGTGCCCGTGCCCGTGCCCGCGCGTACGCCTGAGGCCACGTCCTCGCCCGCCATGCCCCCGGGCGAACGCGCGGTGGAGATCTTCGTGCTCGAAACGCCGCCGGGAGCCGGGCTCGACGCGGTGGCCGTACGTGAGCGGGCCGCGCGTCACGAGTCGCACATGGCGCTGGAAGTGACCGCACCTGACGACGTGGTCATGGCCGGTCTGCGAACGACGCTCGTCGAACGCGGGGCGATGGTTCCCGACGGCGGCGGCTACAACGCCCACGAGGACGCCACCGCGCTCTACTTCCGCGCGGAGTCGGGCGCGTACGGCGCGGAGCCCGGTGCGTCGGAGAGCGCGGAGAGCACGGACGCAGCTTCCACGAAGCCCGTCGCCCGACCCGTCGCCCGACTCGAACTGCACGCGCGTGGCGACCACCGGCAGGCGCTCGCCGCGCACTTGGCGGCCGAGACGGTCCAGGATCCCGCACGGCGGCTCCTCGAACTGTGCACTGGGGCCTGGACGACGCAGGCGCTCGCCGCCGCTGTACGTCTGGGGCTGCCGGACGCGCTGCCGAGCGGCGCCGAGGACGCGGCGGACACGCTCCAGCTGGCGGCGCGGACCGGTACGGACCGGGACGGGCTCGGACGGCTGCTGCGCTACCTGGCGAGCATCGACGTCGTCGCGGCCGAAGGCGACCGCTTCCGGCTCGGCCGGCTGGGAAGCGTACTGCGGTCGGACGCTCCGCACTCCATGGCACCGCTCGCCGAGCTCTACGGCGGTCCCTTCTACGCCTCCTTCGGAGAGCTCGACCACGCGGTGCGCACGGGCGAAGAGGCGTTCAAGCGCCTTTTCGGCAAAGGGCACTTCGCCCATTTCGCCGAGCGGCCCGAGCTGGACGCGCTGTTCCGGCGGACGATGGCGGCCGGCGCGGCGATGTTCGGCCCCGTGGCCTCGGCCGTAGCCGAATCAGGTGCGCGGACGGTCGTCGACGTGGGCGGGTGCGACGGTGAACTGCTCGGGCAGGTGCTCACGGCGGGACCGGCCCTGCGCGGAGTGCTCCTGGAACGCGCACACGTCCTGGCGGCGGCCCGCGCACGGCTGACGGACGTCGGCGTCGCCGACCGCTGCACCCTCGTGGCGGGCGACTTCACCGAATCGGTCCCACCCGGCGGTGACATCTATCTGCTGTCCCGGATTCTGCACGACTGGGACGACGACGCCTGCCTGCGGATCCTGCGCCGCTGTGCCGAAGCCATGCCCCCGACCGCCGAACTCCTGCTCGTGGAGAGGCTGTTGCCGCAGGACGGACGACCCTCGCTGGCGACCGCATGGGACCTGCACATGCTGTGCAACGTGGGCGGCAGGGAACGCACCGCGGCACACTACGGACGACTGCTCGCCGGAGCAGGGCTCGACCTGAGCTCGGTCGTGCCGTTGCCGCTGGACGCGTTCCTGCTGAGGGCCCGCAAGGCCGCCGCCCCGGCGGGTGGACGGCAGGGCGGGGCAGAGGGATGGCGCGGCGGCGGGCCGTGAGCCCATTCGCGTAAGCATGTGAGCCCACTCGCATACGCAACTGGTCCCGCACCGACATCGACGGCGTTCCCATCGGCCGAGCGCCGAACAGAGGTCACTCACAGGGTGGTTCGAACAGGGGCGTAGCGTCCGCGTCGTACGGCAGCGTGGACATCACATCGGCATATCCCCGGTCGAGTGCCTGCCGCTGGCGAGCGGTGTGCGGACCATCGGGGCGTGCGGCGAGTCGGACCACCCGTTGCGCGTGTGCCTCGGTGATCTCCGCGGCGGTCGCCCGCCAGGCCCCGTCGTCAGGAACGCGGACCAGTTCCACGCACTCGGGTGGCGCGCCCTCCGCCAACGCCGCCGCGGCCCGGTCGTGACCGTCGACGAGCAGCCAGCCGTCCAGGAACGACACCCACCACAGCAGCACCGGGGCGAGGGTGCCTTCGCGGGCGTGCTTGCGATAGGCCTTCACCCGTGGGGCGTCCGGCGCCGGGAGCGGGCGCAGCGGCAGGACACCGTGCCAGCCGCCCCCGCAGAGCATGTCGAGCGTCGCGTCCGGCCAGTCCCGGACGAGATCGCAGTCCCAGATGCCGGGGGCGAAGACGGTACGCGGAGTCAGCCGCCAGCGCCCCACGTGCAGCGGACCGTACGCCGAATCCTCAAGCCACCGGGCGTACTGGTGGGGCCAGTTCGTCCGGGCGCGCATCGTCGCGGCGGACGGGGGCGGCAGCGGCGAGCGGTGCCCGGGCAGCCGGTGCAGCCGGAGCTCGCGACAGCAGCCCTCGCCCTCCGACCGGGCCAGGACGAGCGGCCGCACGCCCTGCCGGTCACGAGTTCGTCCGCGATGAGCCGTCCAACGGTGGGCGCCAGGGTGATGGCGGAGTGCATGACGGCGACGTAGACGGATCGATCGCGTGTCGCGTATCCGATGACGGGCCCGTGCGCGGGCATGGGGCGTCGGCCGGTGCGGTGGCCCAGCAGTCGGCACTGGTCACTTCCTTGGAAGGCCGCCTTCATGCGCCGGAGCGCGTCTTGGGCGGCCTGCTCACGTGCCGCTGTGCCTTCGACATGAGGCACGACCATCAGAAGCTCGCCTTCCCGCACTTCTCGAACCTCGAAATGAGGGCGTGCCACGATGGTCTTGACCAGGCCAGACGGTGCTGTGACGCGCGCGAGCGTGGCCGGTGAGGCCGTCATGGGCAGGTCCGCCGACAGTGGCTCGCAGAGCCTGGGGACACCTGCTCCGGCAGCGAGCACGACGGTGGCGGCGGCGTGGCACCCGGTCGAAGTCAACACTCCCTGGACGCGCCCGTTGGCCACGTGCAACGAGGTGGCTGCGGTTTCGTGCAGCACGGTCGCTCCGTGGGCACCGGCGGCGGCCACGAGTACGTGGGTCAAGGCCGTTGGGTCGACGCCTGCGTCGCTCGGGGTGTGGATGGCCTGATCGGGTGGGTGTCGGAGGTTGGGCTCCAGGCCTGCGATGTCACGTCGGCCGATACGGAACTGACCAGGCCCTGGCGGTGAGTCCTGCGCCGGGGTGTCGGCCCAGGAGAGCGAGCCGGTCCGGCGGACAGCGATATGGGGCAGTTCGGCCTCCAGACGTCGGTAGTCCGCCAGGACGTACTCGCGGAGGTCTTGAGCACCGCCGGGCCAGTGCCCGCCCGAGCCGCGGACCCAGGCGAAGGAGTCTCCGGTGACCCCGGCGGCCGGTGCAGGCCCTTGCTCCAGCAGCGTGACCGGGACACCCCGACGGGCCAGGTGGTAGGCCACCGATGAACCGACGATTCCCGCACCGACAACAACTACGGCTGACATGGAGTCCCTTTCGACGGGTCAACTGGTCGGCCGTGTTGAGGCATACGTGCTCGCTGCCGGAGTCGCTCCCGCGTGCAGCAGCACGTCGTCCCGCTGCCGACAGTCGCCCCCTGCAGATCTTCTACAGGGGGCCGTCGGGACGCTTGAAGTCCACTCCAGGCACCCACGCGGCGACACGGCACGGTGCCGCACGGCACAGCACGTGCTCAGGCGTCCCGGCACTCCACGTGGCCCCAGCCGTGCGCGTTCTTCGCGATCTTCTCGCCCGCGGCATAGGGCTTCTGGCAGTGACAGCGGCCGGGATACCTGGCCTTGATCGTGGCACCCGACGACGACTTCTTCGCACGTCCGGTGGAGCCGCCGCCCGCGCGGGACGTACGGGTGGCGGGGGAGGCCGTCATGCGCTCGGGCCGCGGCTCGGGGATCGTCTGCGCACCGTGGGCCGTGCCCGCGGGCTCCTGCGACGTGGCGGCGTCGCTGGCCGCGACATCGGCGATGGCGTTGAGGTGGTCGCCGTCCACCTGGTGGGCGGCCACGTGCCGGAAGGTCACCTCCCGGTTCTGCAGGAGAGCGTCGATGCGCACGACGAGTTCCTTGTTGGCGACCGGCTTCTTCGACGCGGTCAGCCACCCGTTCCGCTTCCAGGACGCGATCCACTTGGTGACCGCGTTCATCGCGTACTGGCTGTCCATCCGGACCTCCAGCGGCAGCGCGGGGTCCGTGGCCTCCAACAGCTGCGCCAGTGCGGTCAGCTCGGCCACGTTGTTCGTCGAGTGGCCCAGCGGACCGGCCTCCCAGCGCTGCGGCGTGCCCTCGGAGTCGGCGACGACCCAGGCCCATGCGGCAGGACCGGGGTTCTTCTTGGCCGCTCCGTCGCAGGCGGCAATGATCAAGTCGGACATCCCCCGATGATTTCATCCGGCGGAGGGTGCTCGGGACGGACACCACGACTGCCCGTCCGGACAGGCGGACCTGCCCGGAAGCCTCCTGACGCTTCCCGCTGCCTCTCATAGCGTCGTCGGGTGAGCCTTTGGACCTCTTTGGAACCTTCCTCCACGACCGTCGACCCCGGAGACACCACCACGGTGCAGTTACGGGTCCGCAACACCGGTGACGTCGTCGAGGCCTACCGCCTCGAACCGGTCGGCGACCTCGCACCCTGGACCACGGTGGAGCCCGCCGAGCTGCGGCTCTACCCAGGGACGATCGGCACGGTGGAACTGAGATGCACACCGCCGCGCACGCCGGACGTGCAGGCGGGCCCGCACCCGTACGCGGTGCGGATCACGCCGACGGAACATCCCGGAGCGGGCACCGTCGCCGAGGGGCAGATCACCGTCACCCCGTTCACCGAGGTGCGCGCCGAGCTGGTGCCGCCGGTGGTGCGGGGGTGGTTCCGCGCCCGGCCCCTGCTGGCGGTGGACAACCTCGGCAACACCAGGGTCACCGCGTCGCTCAGCGGCGGCGACACCGGAGACCAGCTGTCGTACGAACTCGATCCGGGCAGCGTCCAGATCGAGCCCGGCAGGGCCGCGTTCGTGCAGGCGACGCTCCGCCCCGAGCAGATCATCTGGCTCGGGGCCCAGCAGAAGCGGCCCTACGCGCTGGCCGTACGACGCTCCGGCACCGAGCCGATCGACGTGAACGGCACCTTCGTGCAACGCGGCATCCTGCCGGGCTGGCTTGCCGTCGTCTTCGCCCTGCTCCTCGCGGCGACGATCGCGTTCGTGACCGTCTGGCTGAGCTACCGGCCGCAGATGCAGACCGCGACGCGGGAGAAGCCGCGGCAGGCGGGCGAGCTCAAGCCGGACGGCAAGGACCCGCTGCCCAGCAAACCGGCGCCCGAGCCCGAAGAGAAGGAGAAGCCGAAGGACGACGGCGGTGGTGACAAGGGCGGCACGCAGGAGCCGGGCGGCGGAGGCGGCGGGGGAGACGAGAAGCCCAAGGAGGAGGAGCGCACGGCGGCCACCGCCGTGCGCGAGCTCGCCGCCCGCAGCGAGGGCCGTCACATCTGCTACCGCGCCTTCGTCGAGGGCGACGGCTGGCAGGACCCCGTGTGCGACGGGGCCGAGGCCGGCACGACCGGCAAGGGCACCGCCATCAAGGCACTGAACGTCGCGGTGTCCGGCACGGGTGGCGTCACCGGTGCCAGCGCCTATGTGGGCGAAGGCTGGCGCAAGGGCGACGAGTGGCAGAAGGGGGACGACGCCACGGACATGGTGATCGGCAGCACCGAGGAGTCGGACCCCCCGATGCAGGGCTACACACTGCAGGTCTTCGACGGTTCCGTGTGCCTGGACGCCTATCTCCAGGGCAAGGAGTGGCTGGAGCAGACGTGCACTGACCCCGGGCAGTGGAAGTACGGCGGCAGCCCCATGGAGCAGAACATCCAGCTTGAGGCGGTGCGTTTCACGGTCTGACGCACGACGCGCGACTCATGGTCTGATGCACGACTCACGGTCTGACGCACGACACGAAGGACGGCACTCGCTGCCCTGGCCGGAGCGTGACACCGCCCGCCGTCCCCAGAGGTCGTTTTCTCCCGGTGTTTCATCCCGAGATGCAGCCTTGATGCGCTGCTGTCTGGTCGCGCCAGTAGATGGTGTTCTCGCCGGTGAGGTGGCGGGCTCCGGAGCGGGAGAGGATGCATCCATGATCGACACGAATGAGAACCCCGAAGAACAGGCCGCGATCACCGCGGCGAAGGACGGTGAACTGCGCCTGCACGACCCCACCGTCCGGGCCTCCGCCGTCGGCGTCCGGCTGTTCGACCCCGAGTTCGTCGAGGTCGGCGCTTCCGGGCGGTGCTGGACGTACGAGGAGATGGTCGCGGCCCTGCCCACTCTGCACGGCGGTGCGGACAGCCCCCACATCGAGACTTCCGGCATGCGCGGGGTGCTCCTCGCCCCGGACCTCGTGCACCTGACGTACGAGAGTGTCATCGCCGGCCGCCGGGCCCGCCGCAGCTCGCTGTGGCGCAAGGGCGAGGGCGACACCGGATGGCGGCTCTACTACCACCAGGGCACCCCCGTCCCCGAGAGCTGAACACCCTTCCGTATTTCTGGTTCAGGCGTCGTAGTCGAAGCTGACCCAAGCTCCTGTGATGGACCGGGGAAATGCCGACGAGCTGCACAGTCACGCCACTCCAGTACGGCAGCGATGTCAGTGGCGTTCCATAGAGTGCGGCACATGAGTTCTTCCCTGAGTGTCTACCTGCTCGATGTGGCCGCGACGCGGGCCCTGGTCGGATCACGCGACGACCAGTTGCTGGAGGTGATCCGCACGCGGTTCGGCGACGATCTGACGCGCGACGACGACTACTTCAGCCACGAGATAGAGCAAGGCGCGCCCACGGCGTACGAGGCACTGCGTGCGGTCGTCCACGGCGGGCCCTTCAGCGAGCACAAGGACCACGCCTTCCAGTACGCGTACGCCTACAAGCGCCTGTGCTCGCTCACCGGCTCGTTCCTGGACAACGACTGCTTTACCCCGCACCGGGGAGACTGGCTGTCGGTCGTGGACCAGGGGCTCAACGCTCTGGGAATCACCGCTGTGTCCGTCGACGACTTCGGCTTCAGCGATCTGCCCGCTCCTCTGCCCTCCAGCTACGTACCGGGCTGCGGCGAATGGACGCCCGATCAGATTGCGCGAGCGCTCGAACAGTTCGATGCCACCAAGCGGGCGGTCGACGAGTCGGGACAGGCACCGCCGCTGGAACCCGAGGTCGTGGAAGCCGTGATGCAGTGCCTGGGCTGGATGAGGCACGCGGCGGGCCGGAAGGGCTTCGGAGTGATCGGCTTCCGCTCCTGAGGACCGTCCCGCCTGGCCATACGTCGGCCGAGCCCTGTCGTCCAGGAGGGGCGACCGTGTGGGGTGAGGTCCCCGGCCGTCAGACCGCACTCATCGGATGCCCCGCCGTCGCCGAGCGCGGGGGCCAGGCGGCGGGGGAGAGGATGCCGAGGACGTAGGCGCGCGCGACGAGGGAGGGGCGGGTGGCGGCGCCCAGGAGGTCGCGCAGGCGGCCCAGGTGGTAGTCGACCGTCTGCCGGGACAGCTTCAGCGAGGTGGCGATGTCGCTGTTGCTGCTTCCCTCCGCCAGGAGGGTGAGGATGCGGATCTGCGCGGCGGTCAGGGACGGATGGGCCTCGTGGGCGAGGCTCTGGTGCGTGACGACGGCCCAGACGTGCTGGGCCCGGTCGACGGAATGGCCCACCGTCGTCAGGTGGAGCCGGGCGCGGCGCTGTAGCCCGCGCGTGCCGTCGAGCGTCACGCAGGTCTCGACACGTCTGGTGCGCCTGGCTACGAGCCCCCGCCATCTGCGGTGCAGCCGGTCCAGGCCGGGGGCGGGCGCGAGCAGCGTGTGCGCCCGGCGGCCGACCAGGTCGGGCAGGGCGAGGCCCAACAACTCGGCGGCCGCCGCGCTCGCCTCGACCACGCGGCCGCCGGCCGAGAGGAGCGCGCAGGGCAGGCCGGTGTGGTCGCGCAGCGCCTGCAGGTGTTCCTCGGCCTCTCGGCGCTGGACCATGGCCCGGAGGTGGTCGGTGACGTCCACGTAGATTCCCGCGACGCAGGTCTGCCCGTTCTCCCGGACGGGGAAGCGGTGGCCGACGGCGTGGCCCGCGCTGCCGTCCGGCCGACGGTAGTCCAGACGGTGACGCACCGGCGTGCCCCGGGCCAGGATCTCCTGGTCGAGGGCGCGGAACTGGACGGCCTCCGCGGGGGCGTCGAAATCCTCGATGCGCCGGCCGGTGAGCTCCTGCGCTGTGGTGCCGTACAGGTGCGCGTAGGCATGGTTGGCCCACAGGTAGCGTCCGTGCCGGTCCCGGATGAACGCGGCCGCCGGAGCGAGGTCGACGAGGTCGGCGAAGGCGGCGTACCGGCGCGGGGCTTCTGGGTGGTTGTCGACCTCCACCGCCAAACCGCGGGTGCGCAGGTGTGCGTGAGTGGCGTCCCGCGGACAGCTCACGTCGAAGGTGCGGCCGTCGAACCGGGCCAGCCAGCGGCCGTCCCGCGGCGGGTGTCCCGGGTCCGCGACTTCCTGGCGGATCCGGTCCAGGAAGCGCTGTGCCGTGCCGGTGTCGGCGAAGGCCCCGCCGCCCTTCTCCCGCACCTGCCACGGCTGGTCGACCTCCCACCAGAAGACGGGAAGGTCCTCGAGCAGAGCCTTGAGGCTGAAATCGTCCACAGCTGTTTCTCCGTCTGTATACGAGTGGTTGACGCACAGTCACCACGCGATGCGTATCCCGTCCTCCGCTCGCGCATGCTCGGTTCTCGGCCGAAGTGGCGGCGCGGGCCGCGGGTGCTCGTGGAGGGGTCCCAAGTGCCCGCGACACATGCCGTGGCGCCGACTCAGGCATTTGCCTGAACGCCGGGCCTCCGCGGTGGTCTCACAGGTGTCCGGCGCCTGTTCCCCTTGGAGGAGCGGGTGAACACGCCCCGCTCCCTCTCCCCGGTGTCTCCGCGCGCTCGGCGCGCGGCACCGGCCCGTACGGCGACACGTATCAACTGGACGAAACGGAGACGAACTTCAGTGAGCAAGGTGCTGTTAGTGCATGCCAAGGGTGGTCCGCCGCTCGGTCACGTCCTGTCCCGGACGGCCGTGAAGGCGCAGGTGCACCTGCTGGCGCTCAGCGCTCTTCCTCCCGCCGTGGCAGGTGACGCCCGGGAGCTGTGCGCCTCGGTGGTGACGCCCACCGACGCGCAGCGCACCGACCTGGTGTCCCTGATCGTCGCGCGGGCGGAGGCCGTCGGCGCGGACGCGGTGCTCACCTTCTCCGAGTACGCGGTCGTCGCCGTCGCCGAGGCGTGCGAGGCGCTCGGCCTGCCGGGCGCCGGCGGCGCCGCCGCACTGGCCCGTGACAAGCGCCTGATGCGGCGCACCTGGCGCGAACACGGCCTGCCCCAGCCCGAGTTCCGGCCCGTCGCCACCGAGGCCGACCTCCACGAGGCGGCCAACCGCCTGCCCTTCCCGCTCCTCCTCAAGGCGGCCTGGAGCGCGGGTTCCACCGCGCACCAGATCATCCGCTCCCCGCAGGAGGTGTCCGCCGCCTGGCGCCGGTCGCGCGATGTGATGGCCGAATCGGCCCAGTTGGGTTACGCGGAACTGCATGTGGCCGAGGCCGACGCGGACTTCGTGGTCGAACAGATCGTCACCGGCACCGCGTCGGAGTGGTTCGACGACCCGGGCTGGGGCGACTACGTCAGCGTCGAGGGCGTCGTGGCGCGGGGCGTCTTCCACCCGGTCTGCGTCAGCGGCCGCATGCCCACCGTCGCACCGTTCACCGAGCGGGCGGGCATCACCCCCGCCCAGCTGGCCCCGGACGCCCAGAACCGGATCGTGGCCCTGGCCCGGGAGTCCGTCGACGCGCTCGGCCTGCGCGACTGCGGCACCCACACCGAGATCAAGCTCGGGGCGGACGGCCGGATGTGGCTGATCGAGACGGCAGCCCGGTTCGGCGGCGCGATGACCGTGCCGCAGATCGAGGAGGTCTTCGACCTCGACCTGATCGGCATGCTCGTCGACCATCTCCTCGGCCGCCCGGTCCACTGGCCCGAGCGCGCCCTCACCCCGGCGCAGGCGCGCGGGGCGGCCGGCTCGCTCGTCGTCCTCGCGGTCGACGGCGCGGGCGAGGCCTGGCAGGACCGCAAGGCCTGGGACTTCCCCGCGGTCGAGGACCGCGTGCCGCTGAGCCGGGGCAGCCGCCTGTCGGTCGTCGCCGAGAGCTCCCTGACCGACGGCAGCACCGTCCCGGTCTACGACCCGGCCGCCGGTGCCAACACCATGGCGGCCCTGTGCCTGCTCTCCGCCACCGGCCCGCGCACCGTGCTCCGCGACTTCGAGACCCTGGTGGACGCCCTGCCCCGGGTCCTGCCCGCCGCACAGCCCGAGGAGGTCTCGCGATGACGGCCCACCTGCTCACCGGCGCACCCGAACCGGCCACGGACCGCACGGTCGTCGGCGAGAACCTCTCCCTGCCGCTCTTCCGCACCCTCTCGGGCGTCCTGGCGGGCCACCAGTACCTCAAGGTCGTCGTCGACCGCCTCGAGGACACCTGGCACCTGCTCGACACCGTCGCCCACCCCTTCCACGTCAACTACGTCGCCACCCGCGTCCTGGGCATGGAACTCAGCGCGCTGGACGCCGAACTGGACGCGTTCAACGCCTCCGTCTACACCGACCCCGGGCGCCGGTTCCTCCTCGGCGTGCTGTCGCTGCACGCCGAACAGGACGCCGAGGGCCGCGAGCGCCCCTTCCTCGTGCTGGAGACCACCGAGGCCGACACCATGCACGGTGACCTCCTCGCCTGGTTCTACGAGTACGTGCGGGTCCGGGTCGACGGCCGGCTGCCGGTGCTCCTCAAGCCCGCCAACCACGGGCAGGAGGAGCAGCTCGCGGCGGTCAGCGAGCAGCGCGTGCCGCGCATCCTGAGCCACGAACTCTTCGGCACCAGGACCAGGACCCCGCTGAACGCGGGCGAGGCCACCGGGCGGCTGCGGTTCTTCCGTACGCACGAGGAGTACGCGGCGGCTGAGGCCGGCCTCGGCTGGGCCGACATCGTCGCGATGCCGTGCCTGCCGGACGACGTGCCCCGGGTGGCCGGATTCCTCAACACCGCGCCGATCACGCCGCTTTCGCACACCAACGTCCTCGCCTCCGGGTGGGGGATACCCAACGCGATCGTGCGCGACCTGGAACAGCTCGTCGAGCGCGACGCGCTGGACGGGGCGTGGGTCCGCTACCGGGTGCGCGAGGACGAGATCTCCCTGGAACGCCTGGACCGCGAACCGGTCCTGGAGGCCCCGGCCTGGCACCAGCAGCGCATCCGCCTCGAACCACCCCTCCTCGAGGACACCCCCGTCCTCGCCCTGCACCGGCTCCGCAGCACCGACCGGGACCGGTACGGCACCAAGGCGGCCAACCTCGGCGAGCTGCACCACGTGCTCGACAGCCGCACGGCCGACCTGACCGCCTTCTACCGGCAGCCGCGCCCGCCGCGCGACAACCTCTGCGGGCATCTCGCGGCACGGCTCGGCCCGGCCGAACCCGCCACCGACGAACTGCGCGCCGCCGCGGCCCGGTTCGTGGCCTCGACGGTCGGCGCCCCGGCGGGCGTCGCGCTCCCCTTCGCGCTGCAGCAGAACTTCCTGGCCTCCTCAGCCCCGCTCCAGCAGGGCATCGGCAAGCTCAAGATGGCACTGGAACTCGACGCCACCGACGTCCTGGACGCGCTCTGTCTGCAGCTCCAGCACCTCATCCGGCACACACCCGTCCCCGAGTCGGTCACCCGGCAGATCAGCCAGGCCTTCCCCGCCGCCGCGGCCCCGGGCAGCCGCCTGGTGGTGCGCTCCTCCTCCAACGCCGAGGACCTGCCCGGGTTCTCCGCGGCGGGCGTCTACGACTCCGTCACCACCGTCCACGGCACCGACGAACTCCTGGACGCCGTACGCCAGGTGTGGGCCTCCCTGGTCTCGCCCCGCAGCGTGCGCCTGCGCCACCAGGTCGGCATCTCCCTCGACGACACGTACATGGGCGTGATCATCCAGGAGTACGTGCCCGCCTCCCTCGGCGGTGTGCTGGTCACCTGCAACCCGACGCGCGCCGAGGACTTCCGCAACGTCTACCTCAACTGCTCGCCGGGCTCACCGGAACAGGTGGTCGACGGCTCGGTGCTGCCGCAGCAGTACCTGTACAACACGGTCGAGGGCGGAGGCCGTACGGTCGCCCTGGGCTCCTTCGGAGAGCCGCTGTCCGCCGCGACCCGGGCCCGGCTCGCGGACCTGTCCCTGACCGGACGGCTCCTGCAGTCCCACTTCAGCGGGTCGCCGTGCGGCGGGGCCGACGTGGACAAGCCGCTGGACATCGAGTGGCTCATGACCGAGCAGGGCGACTTCCGGCTGGTCCAGATCCGCCCCTACGCGCTGTGACCCCGCGCATGCGCCGCCCCGCCACGGGCGCGGGCGGCGGTCTGACGGACACCGCACGCCGCATCATCCGCCTCAACTACGGCTTCCAGCTGCTGTTCAACCTGCTGTGGTGGATGCCGGTGTTCTACGCCTACCAGAAGACGGCCGGGCTGACGGATGCCGAGATCTTCGGCATCCAGAGCATCTATTACGTGGCGTTCTGCCTGTTCGAGATCCCGACCGGGCTGATCGCCGACCGGATCGGCACCCGCAACTGCCTGCGGGCCGGCGCGGTGGTCATGACGGCGGCCAACCTCGCTCCGGTGCTCAGCGACTCCTACACCGGCTTCCTGCTGCACTTCCTCGCCATCGCCGCGGGCCGCTCGCTCACCTCGGGCGCGGCGAGCGCCTATCTGTACGACGGGCTGCGGGCCGAGAAGTGCGATGAGCACTACCTGAAGGCGGAGGGCACCGCACGCGCCCTGGGCCTTGCGGCGAAGGTCGTGTGCTGGCCGCTGGTCGGCCCGCTGATGGCGCTCGCCCACCCGGCCCCGTACCTGCTCAGCGCCGTCAGTGCGGCGGGCTCGCTGGCGTGCGCCGTCGCGTTGCCCCGGCTCGCCGGAGCGGACCGCGACAGCGGCAAGGCGGCGGCCGACCGGTCGGACGGGGGGCGCCGGGGCGGCGCCTTCCTGCGGGACGCGGGCGCGGCCCTGCGCTGTGTCGCCTCCTCACGGTGGCTGGCCCTGGTCATGGTCCAGGGCGTGGCCGTCTTCACGCTCTCCCGCATCTGCCAGGTCAACCTCTTCCAGCCGATCCTGCTCGACCACGGCATCGCGGAGGCCTCGCACGGCGGAGTGCTGGCCGCGATGACGGTGGCGGAAGCGGTGGGCTCGGCCCGCCCGCAGTGGCTGAGCCGCCGCCTCACACCGGTCGCCTGGGTCTCCCTGCTCAGCCTGGTGCTCGCGGGCAGCCTGGCGGGCATGGCCTTCGGCGGACCGTGGTCCGTGGTGGCGTTGCTCTGCCTGTTCGCCGCCGCGACCGGCTTCGCCTACCCGGTCCAGCGCAAGCTGGTGAACGACGCCGTGCCCGCACATGCCCCGCGCGCGACACTGCTCTCGGTCGAGAGCATCGTCGACCGCGCGGTGTGCGCACTCGCCGCGGTCGCCGTGGGCGCGTACGTCTCCGCCGGACACCTGGACGCGCTGCTGCTGCACAGCGCGCTGGCGACGGCGCTCCTGCTCGGGGTTTTTCACCTGGTGCTGCACACCGCGGCGGTGCGGCGCGGCCGGGAGGGTGCGGCCTCGGGTTCCCTTCCGGCGGCGCGGGGCACGCAGGACGAGGCCGTCCGCGCCGCCCCCGGGACGGAGTCCGGCAGGGGGCGGCGCGGATGACGTAGGCGTGCAGCCGTCAGCGCGGCCGGTGGCCGAGGAGTTCGATGAGCCCGACCGGGAGATAGGCGGGCCGGTGGGGCCGGTCGACCTGGTACGCCAGGTAGCCGAGCGAGGCCGCGACGTCGACCTCCTCGGCCGTCTCCGCCTGGTAGACGAGTCGGCAACCGCCGGAGAGGTCCTTCGCGCGCTGCCACAACACCGGCGCCGGCTTGCGTTCCGCTTCCGAGCGAGGCGTCAGGATCCGGTCGCCGAAGTCCTTCCAGGCGAAGGGCGCCGAGCCCTGCCACGTGGCGTCGACCTCGCTCCGGAGCCGGGCGGCACGCTCGGCGTCGGTCGCGCCCCAGGAGGACGGCACGTTGGTGATCAGGCCGACCTTGATGTGCCGTTCGCGCAGGGCACGCAGATAGGCGGCCGCGCCGGGGTGGTAGCCGGTGCCGCCGTCGCTCGCGGTGTGCACCAGGGTCTCGCCCAGGTCGAAGTACACGATGGGGCAGGCACGTTCGACGCCCACCCGCCCGGCAATTCCGTGTGCCGCGCCGCCCGTCGCGTACGCGGGCGCGACCGCACCCGCCGTCGCGCAGAGCACGGTCGACACGACGGCCGCGCCGAGCGCGAGGCTCTTCCGGACCGGTCCCCTTGAGGCGAGTCTGTACATGGCGTTGTCGCCCTTCTCCGGGCGCATCGCGAGGATGCGCGGGTGTCCCGTTCATGACAGCCAGGCGGCGGCGTGCCCAGGTGACACCAGCGGCGTCCGGAGGCTGCCCCGTCCTTCGTTCATCGATCCCTCGCGCTCTACCCCTGAACACCACCTGCCACGCGGGGCGCAGAGCATCACGGGACGACGGCGTGGCCGGAGTCCGGCGGTGTTACGGCTCGGTCAGACGGAGCGTTGGTTCCTGGCCGGCCTCCGGGGTGCGGGCCAGGGCCTGGAGGAACCCAGAAGGGTCCTGGTAGCGGTCCGCGGGGTCACGGGCCAGGCACGTGTGCAGTACGTCGTTCAGCAGCGGGGACACCGGGAGGTCTCCGAGCGTGGCGGGCTCCCTGAGGATGGCGAACACGACTTCCACGGGGTTGTCGCCGTTGTAGAGCCGGCGCCCGGTGATGCACTGGTAGAGCACCGCACCGAGCGCGTACACGTCCGATCTGATGTCCGCCGCTTTGGCGTCCCGGATCTGTTCCGGCGCCATGTAGGGGATCGTGCCCATCACGGATCCCGCACCGGTGATGCTCTCCGAGGTGTCCTTGGGGCGTACCAGACCGAGGTCCACGATCAGGGGCCCGCGGTCCCGGGTGACGATCACGTTCGCCGGTTTGAGGTCGATCCGGGACATCTGCAGCGAGTGCAGGTACTCCAGGGCCTCGCCCAGGACCCGGCCGATCCAGGCGACGTCGGACGGGGGCAGGCTGCCGTGTCGCTCGAGGAGTTGGTCGAGCGAGGGGCCTTCGGCCAGCTCCATGACGATGGCGGGTTCCGGGAGGTCGAAGGACGTGATGATGCGTACGACGTTCGGGTGGCGGACCCGTATGCCGATGTCGCCCTCCCGCCGGAAGCGCGCCCGCATCAGGCCGTCCTCCGCCACGACGTCCTGCGCGGAGAACGCCCGCCCTCGGCTGCGCAGCACCCAGTCCGCCGTGTGATAGCAGCCGAGGTTCCATCCGTCCCTGTCGATGAGCACGGCGGGTGACGGGTCCGTACCGTCAAGGGCGCTCACCTCGGACATGATCGTGTCCAACTGGCTGTAGAACAGCACGCGTTGCCAGTCGTCGTCGCCGATGTACAGGGAAGGGAGTCCGCTGTCGTCCCACATGATCAGGGAGTTGAACTCCTGGAGCAGTCTGCGCGGGATGCCGCGGGCCTTGAATCGCAAGTGGGCGATGAACGAGCCCAGTCGGATCGTCTCCATCTCGGGGAGGTGGTAGCCGACCGTCTGGGTCAGGTCCGGTTCCACCCCGGGAAAACGCAGGGGCGGGAGGCCGAGTTGCGTCCTCGCGCGCTCGACGGACTCCCGCACGAGCCGATGCGGTGCCGTCCACAGGCACGGCACGTACATGCGCCATGCGAAGACGCTCTCGTAGAGGCCGCTGCCCCGGTCCGCGTCGGAAAGCGCGCGATCATGCAGATCGGGGCCCGCGACCAGGACGAAGTGAGCGCCGCGTGTGGTGAACACGTTCTTGAGGGCGCCGAGAAGTTGCTCGAGTTCGGTGAGGGCGTCCTGGGCGCTGTCGGTGAACTTGTCGACCTCGTCGAGGACGATCACCGGATGCACCAGGAGGCGCGGCTTGCGCCGACGCAGCCCGCGCCGCCCGCCGGGCCGCTGGTCGCCCCCGCTGAGCAGCTGGATGATGCGCACGAGATCGTGCTCGACGTCGGTCTCCGAGTAGGCGAGGAACGCGGCCTCGGTCGTCCGGTTGCGCGTCCGCCGGCTCGTCACGTTGAGCGTGGGGGACACCATGCTCAGCGAGCCCTGCTGCGGGCCGACCCCCAGGGTCCCGCCGCGCTCGGTTCCCTCGGACTGCGTCTGAGTGAAGGACAGCGACGTACGGGTGTAGGCGAGCAGCAGCGACTCACGAACGTCGGGCGGCAGTTGCTGGACCAGGCCGCGGTCGTCGAGTGCCTCGAAGACGCGCCTGACGACGGCGAAGAGGAGTTGGTCCACCCCCATCCTGCGCGCGACGCTCAGGTGCACGGTCAGCAGCACCTTGCGCTCGGCCCCGCGGCCGCCGCCTCCCGAGGCGCCCTCGAAGCGCGCCGCGGCTTGGGCGAGCGCACGCGTCACGAGGGTCGTCTTCCCGACTCCGCGGAACCCGGTGACGAGGAAGGTGCCGCCGTGGGAGTGCATGAGGCGCTCGCACAACAACGCGACCAGGTCCTCATGGCCGAGTACGGGGATCGATTCGTCGCCGACCGGCAGGGGTTCGTGGATGAACTGAAACTCGCGGTGCAGCGGGACGTGCAGCACGGCCCTCCCCTCTCGACTGACGTATCGTCCGTCACGTCGCGCCGCCGTTTCCATGGTGGACGCAACATTCGCACCGCATCGTGATCTGCGGGAGCCGCGCCTGCGTCGCGTTCGGCCAGCGTGATTGCCCCTGTCTGGCTGCGTTCTCGGGTTTTCAGGCGGGCGCGGCGAGTTGGTGGGCGAAGCGGCGGACGGCGTCGGTGAAGGCGTGGGGGTCGTCGAAGTTGGCGAGGTGGCGTGCGCGGGGGATGAGTTCGACGCGTGCGTGGGGGTGGGCGCGGGCGAACCGGGTTTCTCCGGTGCGGAAGAGGGTGTCCTTCTCGCCGTTGAGGATGAGTACGGGGGCTTTCACGTGGCGCATGGCGGTGGCGTCGAAGTGGCCCAGGACGTCGTTCCACGCGGCGGGGATGGTGTGGAAGGCGTAGCCGGCGCGGATGGTCGCCTCGACGACTTCGGGCGGGTAGAGGCGGCGCAGGAGCTGGGTGTTCCACCGGGTGAGCCGGTGTGCGGGGACGTGGGGGAGGAGAGTGGCGGCCCATCGGTAGGGCTTGGTCCAGACGCCGTGGGTGGCGGCGCTGGCGCCGGCGAGGACCAGGCCGCGCAGTCGTCCCGGGTGGCGGCGGGCGAATTCCAGTGAGGTGTAGCCGCCCAGGGAGTGTCCGACGACCAGGGCCGGGCCGCGGTCGAGGGTGTCCACCGCGTCGGCGATGATGTCGGTGGCCGCGGTCAGGTCCCAGGGCTGGCCGGAGCGGGCGCCGTGGCCGGGCAGGTCGATGGCTGTGACCGGGAAGTCGTCCTGGAGCGCTGCCAGTTGGGGGCTCCACTGGCCGGAGCTGAAGCGTGTGCCGTGGACGAAGACGATGGGTGGTGTGTCGACTGCCGTCACGGGTCCCCCAGTTCGATGTGTCGTTCGCACGGACTGTAGTCGAGGCGCCCGGTTGCGACGGGTGCTGTTGGTGGCGTGTACAGGCTCCGTACCGTTCTCCGCCGGTTCTGTGCTCTTGCGGCGGTTGCTGTCGGTGTAGTGCGCTGATCCGCATGAGGATGAAGAGCAGCAAGAACACCAAGGGCAGGAAGAGCGTGGTCGCTGTCGCCGTCGCGGTGGCCGCGGGGACCCTTCTGGCGGGGGTGCCGGATGCGGGTGCGCACCCGGCTGCCGGGCATGGCGCGGCCGGCGGCGGGTTGGCGTCGGCCGCGCCGTCCCGGGTGGGCGGGGTGGATCTGGACACAGTGACGATCCCGGAGTTGCAGGCGCGGATGGCGGACGGCTCGCTGACGGCCTCGGCGCTGACCCGGGCCTATCTGCGCAGGATCGAGGAGGTCGATCCCACGGTCCGCGCGGTACTGCGTACCAGCCCGACCGCGCTGCGCCAGGCCGCGGAGAGCGATGCCCGGCATCGGCAGGGCCGGACGCTCGGGCCGTTGGACGGGATTCCGGTGCTGGTCAAGGACAACGTGGAGACGCGGGACATGCCGACGACGGCGGGGTCACTGGCGCTGGCCGGGCGTGGTCCGGGCCGTGACGCGGTGCTGGTGTCGCGGCTGCGGGCGGCGGGGGCGGTGGTCCTGGGCAAGACGAATCTGTCCGAGTGGGCGAACTTCCGTGCGGCGAAACCGACGTCGGGGTGGTCGGCGGTGGGCGGACAGACCCATAACCCCTATGTGCTGGACCGTAATCCGTGCGGTTCGTCGTCCGGATCGGCTGCCGCGCTGGCCGCGTCGTTGGCGCAGGTGGCGATCGGGACCGAGACGGACGGTTCGATCGTGTGTCCGGCCGGGATGAATGGGGTGGTGGGCCACAAGCCCAGCCTGGGGCTGGTCAGCCCGACGGGAGTGGTGCCGATCTCGGCGGAACAGGACACGGCGGGCCCCATGGCACGCAACGTGACAGACACCGCGCTGACCTTCGCGGTGCTCAGCCGGGGCAAGGGAGCGCAAGGCGCTGACCGTGCGGCGGCGGATGACGCCGGCACCAACGGTGATCTGCGGGGCAAGCGGATCGGGCTGTGGCGCCTGCCCTCGCTGGGCACGGACGTGGACGCGGTGATGACGCGTACGGCGAAGAAGCTGCGTGCGGCCGGGGCGGTGGTGGTGGAGGTGACGCCGCCCTACCAGGCGCGGCTGGCCGAGCTGGAGTTCCCGGCGCTGCTGAGCGAGTTCCACCGGGACATCGACGCCTATCTCAAGACCCGCAAGGGGCCCCGGAACCTCGCCGAGCTGATCGACTTCAACCGTACGCACCCCCAGGAACAGACATGTTTCGCGGGACAGGAACTGTTCGAGCAGGCGCTGGCCGCGCCGCCGACCACCGACCCGAAGTACCGGGCGATGCGGGCCGAGCTGAAGGACCTCTCGCAGCGCTCGATCGACGAGACCCTGGCCGCGCACCGGCTGGATGCCATCGCCGCGCCGACGAATCCGCCGGCCTGGACGACCGACTGCGCGCGCGGCGACAACGACGTCATCCCCTCCTCCACGCCGGCGGCCGTGGCCGGGTACCCGTCCCTGTCGGTGCCGGCGGGCTCGGTGGGGGAGCTGCCGGTCGGCCTGCTCCTGATGACAGGTGACCGCCAGGACGGGCGGCTGCTGTCGCTGGGGGCCGCGGTGGAGGACCGGCTGCGGGCCTGGCGGGCGCCGCGCTATCTGCCGACGGTCGGCTCCAACGTGTCGCGGTGACCAGGAGCGGCTGACCCGCGGACGCTCCGAGCGGGCGCTGCCGAGTGAGGGTGGCGCGGTGCGGAACCGTCCCATCGAGCCTGTCGTCTCCTGTCCTCCCCCCGGGGCACCGCCCGGGGGGAGGACAGGGGGATCTGCCGTGCCCCTGGCGTCTGCCGAGGTCCGATCTCGCCGCGTCCTGGCGTCCTCGGTCAGCCGTTGCGGCTCATCGCCTGGTGGATCCAGTTCGCGTAGGCGGGCGCGCTGGAGTAGAGGCCCGGGCCCTCGCTGCAGGGCACGCCCGGGGCGCCGGGGCCCGAGGTGACGCCGATGAGTTCCCAGCGCCCCTTCCGGTCCCGCTGGAGCTGGGGGCCGCCGGAGTCGCCGTTGCATGCCATGGCCTTGGGTACCTGGCTGATCGTGCACAGGCGAGTGCTGTCCGCGTAGCCCGGCGCGCACTCGGAGACCGCACCCCTGCGCGTGTCGAGCTCCTGGAGTCGATCGGGGAAGACCCACTTGGTGGGGTCGGGGGCGTCGGCGATGCTGCCGAAGCCCAAGAGCCGAGTCGGGGTGCCCGGTCGCCCCGGCTTGTCGGCGATACGGATGGGCTTCGCCGAGACCGGACGGTTCAGGCGGATCAGAGCGACGTCGTTGCGGTTGGGGCCGGTGCCCTCGCCGTTCTTGTAGCGGGGGTGGGACACCGTCTTCGCGACCGACCGGACCGTGCCCCCGGACCTCTTCCACTCACTGCCGATCCGGACGGTGCCGTCCAGGGTGACAAGCGTCGGGTCCACGCAGTGCGCCGCTGTGAGCACCCACGTCGAGTCGATCAACGATCCCCCGCAGACGCCCTTGAGTGTGGGGTCGTCCACAACCGTCACCGGGATCGACACCATGGACGGGTAACGCTGCGTGGAATCCTTCCCGTTGACGATGGCTTCGGCGCTGCCGGACATCATGGCGGCGCACGTCGCTCCCGCCAGGGCCACCGCTGCGGTGCGCGCCGCCGTGCGGCGCGAGGACTTCAGACTGAACACTGGTTCTCCGATCGGATGGGCGTTGGCGACGTGCTCAGCCTCCGCCATCAAGAGGAACTGATCCATCCGGTCAGCGGGCCTGTCCGGGGTCCGGTTGGCGGGCCCGTGCGGGGTGGGGAAAACCCCAGGCCGGCACGTTGCGTGGCCGCCCGGCGGATGCCCCGTCGACGTGGGTCGACAAGGCCATCCGCGGGTCATCCGCCAGAAACGCCCAGGGCCCGGCGGACGGTTGGCGGGCCCGGGGTCGGGGTTCACATGAGTGCGGGATGGGTGGTGGTCATGAGGTGGACGAATACGGTCCATACGCCGATCCAGACGGCTGCCAGACGCAGTCTGCGACGGCGTCGCGGGCAGAGCGGGTCAGGCGCCAGGACCGGCCGGCCGGGCGGCATCGGTGCTGCGCCGGGCCGCATCGAGAGGGGCCGAGTCGCGAGGGGCTGTGCTGCGCCGGCTCTCCGGGTTCTGGCTTGAGGGACGCGCGCCGGGGCGGGCGGGGTTCTTTGGGCGAGGCCTTCGAGGAACAGAGCGTAGGCCCTGCGGCGTTCGCCGGTGGGTGAGGTTCTGCCCGCTTCCCAGGAGCGCACGGTCGCGGCGGTCACACCGAACGCCATGCCGATTTGATGAGGCGTCAGTCCCCATTGCTCGCGCCGCCGCCGACGTTCGTCGGCGGGCGGCAGGGGGAGGGACTTGGCGGCGGCTGTGGTGGGTGCGGTTGTCTTCCGGGGTGCCGAGTTCATGATCGTAGGACAATCCGGCGGACCGGGACCGTACGGCTGAATCGGCACATTCCCCCGAACGGCCGCTCGGCGATCAGCCGCTCGACGACCGGCCAGGAGCTGGGCGCGGTAGGGACGGGCGCCTGTGCGCGCCTCGGCGGGACGGGGTGGGGGCGGTCAGGTGCGCCGGCCGGATGTGCTCGCGACGCGCTTCGCCCACAGGACGAGCGGGACTTGCAGGGGCAGTCGTCCCAGGGCCGCGGCCTTGAGCGGGGCGGGGCGGCGGCGCCAGTCGACGGCCATCTGCACGTTGGCGGGGAAGACACCCACGAAGAACGCCGCCGTCGCCAGCGCGGCGGTACGCCGCGTGCGCGGCAGGGCGATTCCGGCGGCCAGGGTGAGCTCGATGGCTGCGCTGGCGTAGGTCCACGTGCGGGGGTTGCCGGGCAGGGCGCGCGGGACCATGGCGTCGAAGGGCTTGGGGACGGCGACGTGGGCGGCACCGGCTCCGGCGAGCAGGCCGGCCAGGAGCAGAGGGGAACGGGGCGCTGGGGGC
>NZ_LIRJ01000345.1 GCF_001419745.1 Streptomyces silaceus
GGCGTGTCCACCGGGGGCGGGAACACCGCGAAGGACTGGGCGACGGCCGCCGCGTCCTGGGGGTGGAACTCCGCGTCACCCAGGAGATACGGGGCGAAGGCGTCGGCCCCGACGACACGGATGGCCGCCAGGGCCGCCTTCGGGTCGTCCGCCCGCTCGGCGTGTGCGGCGATCATGGCGATGCCCCCGATGCCGCGAAGGGCATCGAGGGCACGAAGAGCCAGGTCAGCCGCCGACGCGGCGTACGCGGCCTGCGACCGATCAGGACTCACTTGTCCTTCGGCTCCTTCGGCTCCTTCGGCGAGATGAGCGCCAGGAGCAGCAGGAATCCCGCCGCTTCCGGTGCGTACACAGGCGCGTCGCTCAGGACCGCCTCTGGTTCCACCATGGTCGCGCCGAGCACCGTGGTGTCCGCCGGAGAGACGAGAAGCGGTGTGTGCTGAGCAAGCATGAGAGCCTCCTCCTCTTGGACGTCGCCACCCTCTTCAGTGACGCGCATCACGGCCCAGTTTAGGGCGTTTTGCCCCACTTGTCCGTTCGGCTGGGCGGACGGCTCCGCGACCACGAGTGCGAACGCGCCGACCGGCCGAGGAGGGACGGGGGCGCGCGGCCACCGGCCCACGGGGGTGGCACCCAGCCCTTCCACCGGAATCCCGCAAGCTCCAACTCACCTATAAGGCAAGGCTGTTGGTGCGCATCACCGGGGTCGCGACTCGACCTTCATGTCACCGTGGACGAGGGTGCGGGACCGGTCACTGGCGAGCACGTCGTGCGGGAAGCCGAGTTCGATCGCGCTGCTCTCGTCGAGGCGGGCCAGTTGGGAGGCGGTGAAGTCGACCTCCAGAGCGCCCAGATTCTCCTCCAGCTGCGCGGGGGTGCGCGCGCCGATGACCGGTGCCGTGACGCCCGGGTTCCGCAGGGTCCAGGCGAGCGCGACCTGGGCGGGTGTGCGGCCCAGCTCGGCGGCCACCTCCGTCACGACGTCCACGACGGCCAGGTTCCGTTCGGTGAGCGTGCCGCCGGCGAGGGTGACGCTCCTGCGGGTGCCGTCGCCGGGCGTGCCGTTCGCCGCCGCGGCCAGATCGGCGCGTCCGTACTTGCCGGTGAGCACCCCGCCCGCCAGCGGCGACCACGGGATCACGCCCAGCCCCATCTCGCGTGCCATGGGGATCAGATCGCGCTCGCCGGTGCGCTCGATCAGGTTGTACTCGATCTGCAGCGCGACCAGCGGCGACCAGCCGCGCAGATCGGCGACGGCCTGCATGCGCGACACCTGCCAGGCCGGGGAGTTGGAGATCGCGACGTACAACACCTTGCCCTGCCGGACGAGATCGTCCATGCCGCGCAGGATCTCCTCGACCGGGGTCGTGAAGTCCCCCATGTGCAGATAGAAGAGGTCGATGTAGTCCGTGTCCAGCCGCCGGAGACTGGCCTCCACCGACGCGAACATGCTCTTGCGGTGGCTGCCCCCGGAGTTCGGGTCGCCGGGCCTGCGCAGCGTCGCGTACTTGGTCGCGAGGACCAGGCTTTCGCGGTTGTCGCGGGTGAACTCGCCGAGGAGGCGCTCGGAGCTGCCGTCGGTGTAGGTGTTGGCGGTGTCGATGAAGTTGCCGCCGCGCTCGACGTAGAGGTCGAGGAGCTTGCGCGCCTCGTCCTTCTCGGCGCCCCAGCCCCATTCGGTGCCGAAGGTCGCCGCGCCGAGCGCCAGCGGTGAGACCCGCAGGCCCGAGCGGCCGAGCAGCCGGTAGGTGTCGAGGGTGAGAGACATCGTGCCTCCTGTGCTTGCGATCCGTTGCCGCGCACCACTCTGCGACCGTCGCGCACCGGGGATAAGGGAGAGGGCTTCCTGGGAACACGGGTCCCACCCCGGCGGTTGGGCCGGACATGACGACCCTCACCGTGGACACGACACAGGAGCTGGCCGCGTTCCTGCGGACCCGGCGCGAACGCCTGGACCCGCGCGATGTCGGCCTGCCGCCGCGCCGGCAGGCCCGGCGGACCCCGGGACTGCGCCGCGAGGAGGTCGCCGAGCTGGCGGGGATCAGCGTCGACTACGTCGTACGGCTGGAGCAGGGCCGTGGCCTGCGGCCCTCGGCGGACGTGGTGGAGGCGCTGGCCGGGGCACTGCGCCTGGCGCCCGAGGAGCGCGCCTACCTCTTCGGTCTGACCCGGCAGCGCCCCCGCACCACCGACGAGCCCGCCACCTCCGTGACACCGGAGCTGACCCGGCTGGTCGCCGACCTGTCGCCGCTGCCGGCCATGGCGCTGAACCACCGCTACGACATCCTGGCCTGGAACGACGGGATGGCGCGGCTGCTCCTGGACTTCGACACGTTGCCGCCGCGGCAGCGCAACGCGATGTGGCTGTGCCTGATGCATCCGGGGATGCGCGAGGTCTACGTCGACCGCGAACAGGTCGTACGGGAGGGCATCGCCCATCTGCGCGCCGCGTGGGCCGCGCATCCGGAGGACCGGGCACTGACGGACCTCATCGCCGAATTCACCGCGCGCGACGAGGAGTTCGCGCGCCTGTGGTCCGAACGGGACATCAAGGTGAACGGCCGCGGACGCAAGGTGCTGCGCCACCCCGGGGTCGGCACGGTCACGGTGGACTTCGAGGTGCTGGTACCGCTCCAGGACCCGGACCACCGCCTGGTGATCCACCGCCCGGCGGACGACGCGAGCCGCTCGGCACTGGAGCGGCTGTCCGAGCGATGAAGGGGTGAATCCTTTTCGGGGCTGGCCGCCTCTTATCCCCGTACCGGCCGAACGGGCCGGTGGGATCGGGAGGAAGCCCATGATGGTCACCGGCCTCGTAGTGGTCGCGGTTCTGCTCGTCGGTGCGTGCGGGTGGCATCTCACGCGGCGGTTCAAGAGCCGTGGCTGACCCGCGACCGCACACGGAGTGCCCTACAAGGATGAGCAGCCCATGAACCCACGCTTCTCCTGGCCGGACGAGCGGCTGATCAAGGCCGCTCAGGACGGTGACGTCACCTCGCTCACCACCGTCGTCATGAGATCGCAGCCCCATGTCCGCAAGTTCGCCCTGTCCCTGTGCGCCTCACCGCAGGACGCGGAGGACGCCGCCCAGGAGGCGCTGATCATCCTCTATCGGAAGATCGGCACCTTGCGGGCCACGGGCGCGCTCGCCTCCTGGATGTTCCGGATCGTGCGCAACGAATGCCTCCGGTCGGTACGGCTGCTCGTCGCGCGGCGCGACGACGCACCGGCCGAGCCGGAGGCGGGCGCGGAGCCGTCCGCCGAGGAGGCGGTGCTGCGCAGGCTGGAGGTCGAGCGGATCTCGGCCGCGCTCTGTGCCCTGCCCCCTGACCAGCGGCAGGTCCTGATCATGCGGGACGTCCAGGGACTGCCCGGCAAGACCGTGGCCCACTCACTCGGGCTGAGCAGCGCCGCGATGAAGTCCCGGCTCCACCGCGCACGCGCGGCACTGCGTCAGTCACTGACCACGAACGATCACCTCACCGACCCGTCCGGCGGAGGGCACTCATGACACCCATGTCCGTGAAGACCGCACAGCCCGCGAAGGGCACCGACGCGCCGGACGGCGCGCCGCCCCGGGCCGACTTCGCCGGCTCGTCCGTCCCGCGCCACCTCGTGCGCGGCGCCCTCGGCTTCGGGCTGGTCATCGGCTCGATCGGTCTGGTGCCGGTCGTCGGGCCGGTGTCCCTGCTGGCCGCCCCGCTGGCCCTGATCGCCTTCCGCGGCTGTCCCACCTGCTGGCTGGTGGGGCTGGGGCAGACGATGTCCCGTGGCCGTCTGGAGCGTACGTGCGTGGACGGCGTCTGCTCGCTCACCCCGGCGCACCCGGCGGCAGGGCACGCCCCGTCTCACCCGCCGGCCAGCCGTCCCTCGACCACGAGCGCGACGACCGACCCCGGATCCGCCTCCGTGCCCCGGCGGAACGCCTGATCGAAGGCCTCGTCGCCCAGTGTGGTCCTCGCCGTGGTCCAACAGGTCTCGCGTACGTCGCGGAGTTCGGGCATGCCCCGCTGGCTGTGGCCCACCGAGCGCCAGCACGACTCACCGGCGCCGGAGATCAGCGCGGCCACCTCGCCCCGACCCTGCGCGGCGGCCGCCGCGGCCAGCAGGTCCATGCCGAGGGCCATGCCGAAGCTGTCCCCCAGCCGGCGTTTGCCCTCCAGCATCGCGCGGGCGTGCTCGGTCGCCTGCGCGGGGTCGCCCTGGGCCAGCGCGATGAGCGCGAGCTGGTAGTCGGCGTACGCCCGCGTCCAGCACTCGTCGCGGGCGATGCAGCCGACCCGCAGCGTGGCCGCCTTCCGTGCCGCCTCCGCGAAGCGGCCGAGGCCGGTGAGGGCGAACACCTCGGCGAGGTGGCAGCGCAGGGCCGCGGGAGAGTCGAAGGGCGGAGCGGGCGTCTCTTGGAGCGCCTCGTCGAGCACGGTGTGCGCCTCCCGTGCCCGCCCGCACATCAGGTGGGTGATGCTCAGCAAGTAGGCCGCCGCGAGCCGCCCTTCGCGGTTGTCCGAGCGCGCCGCGTCCTTGGCGCAGCGCCGGCCGATGTCGGCGGCCAGGCGGTGCTCGCCCTGGAGCAGGGTCGCCACGCCCAGCGCCCACTGCGCCCGTTCCCGCTCGCGGGTGTGGGTCCGGGAGAGCCGCAGGGTGCGGGTCAAGTAGGCGCGCGCCTCGCGCAGATGGCCGCAGCAGCTCCAGAAGAAGCCGACCAGGCCGGCCAGTTCCACCGCCAGATGGGGCCTGACCCGGATGAGGTGGTCCAGCGCGGCGCACAGGTCGGCGTGGACGGCACCGATGGTGCGGTACCAGGTGACCTGGTCGGGACCGAGCCAGCCGGCGTCGGCGGAGCGGGCCAGCGCCAGGAAGTGCTCGGCGTGCCGGTTCTGGACCGCCTCGCGCTGCCCGAGCTCGCCGAGCCACATCCAGCCGTATTCGCGCACGCTGCCCAGCAGCCGCAGCCCGCCGTCCGGCTGCCGGACGACCACGGATTTGGCGGTCAGCCCCTTCAGCGCGATCACGACGGCATCGGCGGACAGCGGGCCTCCCGAGCACACGCTCCGCGCGGCGGCCTCGTCGAAGGTGTCCCGGAAGACCGACAGGCGCGCCCAGAGCAACCGCTCCAGGGGCTCGCACAGTTCATGGCTCCACCCGATGGCGGCCCGCAGCGAGCGGTGCCGGAGCGGCCAGACGGGAGTCGCCGCCGTCAGCGCCTCCTGCTGCGTACGCAGCAGGGCGCGCAGTTCGCCGAGCGTGTGGTGCATCAGCTGCGCGGCGGCGAGTTCGAGGGCGAGGGGGA
>NZ_LIRJ01000346.1 GCF_001419745.1 Streptomyces silaceus
ATGTTCGAGGGGGTGGGACGGTCACGCGGTGTCGGCGGGGGTGAGGTGGCCGAGCCGCTGCCGCGCCAGTCGCCGGGCGGCGGCGACCCCGCTCTCGGGCCGTTCGCCGTCCTGCGCGGCCTGCTCCATCAGGAGGCTGGGCTCGACGGCCCCGCCGAAGCGGTCGCACACCCACACATGCGCTTCATACAGGTGCTCGACGGCGGCGTGGACGGCCGCGCCGGAGGCGGGGGCGAGGCGGTCGAGGCCGCCGCCGCGCCTGAACCGGCGCATCCATGTGACGAGTTCCAGGTGGTCACGGGTCTGCAGACCGCTGAACCCGGCGTTCACCGCGGGCGGTTTCATCGTCTCGCGCACCTCCGGGTACAGGTCGGGCGGGAAGNNAAGGAGCGGACGGCTTCCCGCTCCTGCTCGGGCGTGGCCTCGGCGCGGTCGAGGCCGCGCAGCGCGACGGTGAGCAGCTGGAGCATGACGAAGAACCGCTGGTGCCCCACGAGCCAGCGCTGGTTGGCGGCCTCGCCGGGTGCGGCGGGGCGCCAGGGCCCGGCCTTGGCCGCCTGCGGCAGGACACCGGTGAGGAACCCGGTGACGCCCAGGAGGAGGTTGTCGGGGTCGGGGTCCAGGGTGCTGCCGTGGGCGGCGAGATCCTCCTGCACGAGGACGTCGCTGACCAGGACCGCCCCGGCGAGCAGGGCGGCGCTGTCACCGAGGCCGCGGCGTACGGAGAAGAAGGCGTCGTGCACGCAGCTGCCGGCCGGCGGCTCGTCGGCCACGCGGACCGCGTCGCCGACGTCGGCGGCCAGCCGTGCCATGAGTTCGGCACGGGCGGCGGCGCCCTCCGGCTCGGCGCCCATCGCGGCGGTGTACACCGCGCGGCACCCCGCCGTCAGAGCGGTGAGCCGCTCCGACACGGGGGCGAGGGTGCCGGGAAGTTCGGCGGGGAGAGGCAACACCAGGGCGGTGGGGCCGTCCATACCCGCAAGGTACGTCACAGAAGTCTCCCGAAATCTCAAAGAGTTACTCACAGCAATTTCACAACTACTATACGTATCCACAGGGTCGGTTCGACACGTAAAGAAGACGAGGAACAGTGCGATGAAGAGTTCGATGACGGCGGAGCAGGAACTTCCGGCGCAGCCGGGGGCGTTGGGCGGGCGGCCCGGCGCGGGCACCACCCCGGTGGCCCTGATGGAGCTGACCACGGGCTTCTGGCGGTTCAAGGTGCTGGCGGCGGGCGTCGAGCTCGGCCTCTTCACCCTCCTCGACCGGCTCGGCGAGGCCGACGCCGCCCGCATCGGCGCGGAGTTGGGCCTCAACGCCCGCCCGGTACGGATGCTGCTGGCCTGCTGCACGTCCCTGGACCTGCTCGAACGCGAGCCCGACGGTCACGGCGCCGCGCGCTACCGCAACGCCCCCGTGGCGGCGGAGTTCCTCGTGGAGGAACGCCCGCACTACTTCGGCGGATTCGTGCGCTACTCGGACCGGTACGGCTACCCGGGCTGGGCGCGTCTGACGGAGGCCCTGCGCACCGACCGCCCCACGACCTGGGACCCGGACGCACAGGAGTCGGCGTTCGTGACCGCCGATCCGGCGATCCTGGAGGGCTTCTGGGGGGCGATGTTCACCCTCTCCTCGTTCACCGCGGCGGCGCTGGGCGAGGCGTACGACTTCACCCGCCACCGGCGCCTGCTGGACGTGGGCGGCGGAGCCGGGGCCTTCCCGGTGAGCCTGTGCCGCCGCCATCCGCATCTGCGCGCCACCGTGCTCGACCTGCCGCGGGTGGCGGCGATGGCCCGCGCCAAGGCGGCGGAGCTCGGCCTCTCGGAGTCGATCGAGGCGGCGGAGGGCGACTTCCTGCGCGACCCGGAACTGCCCGCCGGGCACGACGTGATCCTGCTGAGCATGATCCTGCACGACTGGGACGAGAAGACGGGCCGGCGGCTCCTGGAGAAGTGCTGGGCCGCGCTCCCGTCGGGCGGCGCGGTGGTGATCTGCGAACTGGTCCTGGACGACGACGAGTCGGGCCCGGCCCCGGCCGCCCTGATGGGGCTGAACATGCTGGTCGAGACGCGCGCGGGCCACAACTGGACCTACGCGGAGTACGCGGACTGGCTGACGGCGGCCGGGTTCGGCCCGATGACCGTCCTGCCGCTGGACGCGGCGGGCGCGAACGCGGCGCTGGTGGCCCGCAAGCCCTGACGTCAGGGGCGCCCGGAGGCGACGCGGGACGAACGCGACGGGCGTCCGCCGCGCCGTGGGACGGCCGGCGGACTACCCTGGCGAGATGTTCAAGTCGCGCAAGGTACGTGAAGAGGACGCCTGGGACGGCACGGTCGTCGACAAGACCCGCAGGGCCACCGACGGCTCCAACCTCTACCACTACGTAGAGGTGCGCCTTCAGGACGGCACGTCCATGAAGGCCCGCGTCGAGAAGGCCCTGTGGGAGTCGCTGGCCCCGGGTGACCGCCTCGTCAAGGAAGCGGGCGCACCGGCGCCGTCCAAGGTGCCTCGGTAACGGGCGCGGTGCCTACCGCGTGGCCGACGTCGCCCCGCTCGTCCAGGCCGCGCGCAGCGCCTTCTTGTCCACCTTGCCGACCTTCGTCGTCGGCAGCCGGTCCAGCAGGACCGTCCTGCGGGGCGTGTAGAGGTCGCCCAGCTCGGCGGTCACCGCCGCGCCGACCGCCTCGGGGTCGACGTCCACGCCCTCGGCCGTGGCCAGGAAGATCTGCACGGCCTCGCCGTAGTTCTCGTCCGGCACGCCCAGCGCCGCCGCGTTGCGCACGCCGGGCAGCGTGAGCAGGAAGTCCTCCAGGACGCGGGAGTAGACATTGTCGCTGGTGCTGCCGGTGACGATGATGTCCTTGGCCCGGTCGACGAGATAGAGGTACCCCTCGGCGTCGAGGTAGCCCATGTCGCCGGTGCGCAGCCAGCCCTCGTGCAGCGCCGCAGCGGTGCGCTCCGGGTCCTCGTAGTAGCCGAGCATCACCGTCTCGCCCCGGACGCAGACCTCGCCGACCTGCCCGGCGGGCAGCGCCGCCGTGCTGTCCTCGGCGCGTATCTCGATGTCGACGTCGGCTATCGCGCGGCCGCAGCTGCGCCAGAGCTCGGGCCGCCGGGCCGCCTCCGTGGCGAGGTCCTCCGCGCCGAAGCCGGTGATGCCGAGCGCCTCCGACTGGCCGTAGCCCTGGCTGAGCACGGGCCCGAAGACCTCGACCGTCTGCCGCAGGCGGCTGGGCGAGGTCGCCGCGCCGCCGACGACGATCCGGCGCAGCTCGGGCAGGGCGCCCGGCACGCAGTCCGGATGGTCGAGCAGCGCGTACAGCATGGGCGGCACGAACATGGTGGCGGTGATCCGCTCCTCGCGCAGCACCTCCAGGGCGGCGCCCGCCTCGAACTCGGGGAGCACGACGAGGACGGAACCCGTCACCAGCGCCTGGATCGAGGTGAGATGGCCGCTGCCGTGGGTGAGGAGGGTGGCGGCGAGCACCCGGTCCGCGCCCGGGACCATGGCGGGGAAGAAGCCGGAACGGGACTCGTCGGGATCGTCCTCCACCAGCTCCACCAGGGTGTCGTAGAGCCGGTGGCTGTGCGCGGCGAGCTTGGGGCGGCCCAGGGTGCCGCCGGTGTAGAGGACGGTGACGGCCTCGTCCGCCGCCGGGGCGGGCACGCCGTCGGGGCGCTCCTCGGGGCACTCGTCCGCCAGGGCCAGGAGGTCCGCGCACCCCGGCTCGCAGGGCCCGAGGCCGAGGAGTACGGGTGCGTGGACGCTGCGGCCGGCCGCGTCGGCGGCCCGCTGCGCGAAGAGCGGGTCGGTGACCACGACGCGTGCCCTGGACTGCTCGACGAGCGCGGCGAGTTCGCCGGGGCCCGGCTCCGGCGGCAGGAACACGACGCGGCAGCCGATGAGATGGACGGCGAGCTGCACCAGGACGGAGTCCACGCGGTTGGCGAGGAACAGGCCGACGCCGTCGCCGGGCGCGAGGCCCTGCCGGCGCAGCGCGTGCCCCAGCCGGAACAGCTGCCGCCGGGCCTCCCCGCGGGTCAGCCGGTGCGTCCCCTGGACGAGCGCCTCGGCGTCCTCG
>NZ_LIRJ01000347.1 GCF_001419745.1 Streptomyces silaceus
TACCCCCGCGGCCCCGCCCCCAAGACGGGCAATAGGCGCAGACCCCGCCAAGGCGCAGACCCCGCCAAGGCGCAGACGCCCACGAACCCGCCCCGCAGACGGACAACACGCGCGGACCCCGCCAAGGCGCAGACGCCCACGACCCCGTTCCTCAAGAGGGCCGAACGTGTGAACCGTTCCGGGTGGGCCGTCATATCTCGCTCGCACGGGCGAACCCCGTTCGACACGCCGGGGAATCTCCACTTTTGTGTGGGTATCGGCTCGTTCGATCACCGAACCAGAACCTGGAGGGCGCTGTGCGGCAGCCTGACGGCTACGACTACGAGACCCACAGCACGCTCGCCGGACCGCTCACAGAGCCGGACGGCGAAGACGGCAGCTACCGGGTCCAGTACCGCAAGCTCATGTCCCGCGAGCCGCACCGAATACGCGCCGTCCTCCTGATGACGCTGGCGCCGATACTCACCGGCGTCCTGCTCGTCTACCTCGTCTGGCCCACGCACTGGACCGAACGCGAGGGCGGCGACCGCTGGCTGGTCGGCCTGGACATCACGATGCTCGTGGCGATCGGTCTGATCGAGCTGTTCATGCTCGTCAACGTCATATCGATCGCCCACGCGACGATGGTGGCCAGGGACCCCGTCCCCGTCGTCCCCGAAGAAGGCACCCGCGTCGCCTTCCTCACCACGTACGTGCCCGGCAAGGAGCCCCTCTCCATGGTCCGGGCGACCCTGGAGGGCGCGGTCCGGATCCACCACACCGGCCCCCTGGACGTCTGGCTCCTGGACGAGGGCGACAGCCCCGAGGCCAAGGCCCTGTGCGAGGAACTCGGCGTACGCCACTTCACGCGCCACGGCGTACCGGAGTGGAACCGCAAGAAGGGCCCCCACAAGACCCGCACCAAGCACGGCAACTACAACGCCTGGCTCGCGCTGCACCACGCGGACTACGACTTCTTCGCGTCCGTGGACACCGACCACGTCCCGCTCCCCAACTTCCTGGAGCGGATGATGGGTTACTTCCGCGACCCGGACGTCGCGTTCGTCGTCGGCCCCCAGGTCTACGGCAACTACGAGACGCCCGTCACGAAGGCCGCCGAATCCCAGCAGTTCCTCTTCCACGCGCTCATCCAGCGCGCCGGAAACCGCTACCGGGCCCCCATGTTCGTCGGCACGAACAACGTCGTACGCATCAGCGCGCTCACGCAGATCGGCGGCCTGTACGACTCGATCACCGAGGACATGGCGACCGGCTTCGAGCTGCACCGCCGCCGCAACCCGCTCACCCGGCGGCACTGGCGCTCCGTCTACACGCCCGACGTGCTGGCGGTCGGCGAGGGCCCGGCGTCCTGGACGGACTTCTTCACGCAGCAGATGCGCTGGTCGCGCGGCACCTACGAGACGCTGTTCAAGCAGTACTGGAAGGCGCCGTTCACGATGCCGCCCGGACGCCTGTTCTCGTACTCGCTGATGCTCGTCTACTACCCGATGACCGCGGTCAACTGGCTGCTCGGCATCCTCAGTTGTGTGCTGTTCCTGTGGTTCGGCGCCAGCGGCACCCAGGTCGCCGCGTCCGTCTGGCTCATGCTCTACAGCGACGCCGCGGCCCTCCAGATCGGCCTGTACCTCTGGAACCGCCGCAACAACGTCTCCCCGCACGAGCCGGAGGGCTCCGGAGGCCTCGCCGGCATGGCGATGTCGGCGCTCTCCGCGCCCATCTACGCCAAGTCGCTGGGCGCCGCCCTGGTGCGCCGCCCGAGCCGCTTCGTGGTCACGCCCAAAGGCGGCGACGCCAGCCCCGACCGGCTGCTCACCTTCCGCATCCATCTCTTCTGGGCCGCGGTGCTCATCAGCTCCCTGGTCGCCTCCTTCGTGCTCGACCACACGCACGTGGCGATGCGCACCTGGGCGGTCCTCGCGCTGATCATCTCCCTCGCGCCCGTCACGATCTGGGCGTTCACGCTCGTCAGGGGGCGCAGGGAGGCCCGGCAGAAGCTGAAGACGAAGGTGCGGAGCGAGGACGGCGAGCCGGAGCCCGCGTTCGCCACCAGCACGACGACCGGAGGGAACTGAGCCATGGCCTACCGGCCCTCGAAGCGCACCAGGAAGACGCTCATCGGAGTCGGCGCGGGCGTCGTCCTCGTGGGGCTCAACGCTCCCGCCGCGCTCTCCTTCGCCGAGGAGAAGTACCACTCGTACAAGATCTCCCAGCCCGGCTACAAGGCCAAGTACGGCTCCTGGAAGCAGATCGACATCCCCGAGGAGTTCCGCACCAACGCCATCCACGCGGCGCTCCTGCACACCGGCAAGGTGCTGATCGTCGCCGGATCGGGCAACGAGCAGAAGAAGTTCGACGCGGGCTCGTTCGACACGATCCTGTGGGACCCCGAGAACGACTCCTTCAAGAAGATCCCCACCCCCGAGGACTTCTTCTGCTCCGGGCACGCCCAACTCCCCGACGGACGGCTCCTGGTGGCGGGCGGCACCGCGCGCTACGAACTGCTCGACGGCGAGGTCGAGCGGGCCGGCGGCGGCATGCGCGTGAAGAACGAGAACCCGGACAAGCCGGTGGTCCTCAAGAAGGGCACCACGTTCCGCTCGCCGTCCGGCATCGAGTACGTCAGCAAGTTCGACGTGAAGGTGCCGAGGGCCAAGCGGGAGTTCGACATCACCTACAACAAGGCCGGGGTGATGCAGCCCTGGAAGACGAAGGTCAAGGCCAGCGAGGCCCGGGTCTTCGTGGAGGCCGCCAAGACGGGCAAACAGTCGGTCACCGAGAAGTCGGCGCAGTACGAGATCGAGGGCCTGACCGGCGAGGATGCCGACAACACGTACGGCATCGCCGAGAAGATCGACATGGAGAAGCAGGACTTCCAGGGGATCAAGGCGGCGTACGAGTTCGACCCGAAGGCCGAGAGGTACATCCCCGTCGACCCGATGGCCAAGGCCCGCTGGTACCCGACCCTCGTCGGCCTGGCGGACGGCAAGGTCCTCGCGGTCTCCGGACTCGACGACGTCGGCGTCATCGACCCGGGCGACAACGAGATCTACGACCCGAAGACGAAGAAGTGGACGGACGGCCCCAAGCGTTACTTCCCGACCTACCCGGCGCTCTTCCTCACCAAGGGCGGCAAGCTCTTCTACCCGGCCTCCAACGCGGGCTACGGCCCCGCCGACAAGGGCCGCGAGCCGGGCCTGTGGGACCTGGAGACCAACAAGTTCGAGAAGGTCCCCGGGCTCGAGGACCTCGACCAGACCGAGACGTCGGCGTCCGTGCTGCTGCCGCCCGCGCAGGACCAGAAGGTGATGATCCTGGGCGGCGGGGGAGTGGGCGAGTCGGAGAAGGCGACGCGGCGCACCGCCGTGATCGACCTCAAGGAGGACAACCCGTCCTTCAAGACGGGCCCGCAGCTCCCGCAGGGCACTCGCTATCTCAACAGCGTGCTCATGCCGGACGACTCGGTGTTCACGACCAACGGCTCCTCCGACTACCGCGGGCGCAGCGCCAGCAACATCCACAAGGCGCAGTTCTACGACCCCAAGACCAACGCCTTCCGCACGGCCGCGTCACCCGAAGTGGGCCGCAACTACCACTCCGAGGCGCTGCTGCTGCCCGACGGCCGCGTCGCCACCTTCGGCTCGGACCCGCTCTTCGACAACGAGCAGAACACCAAGCTCGGCCACTTCGAGCAGCGCATGGAGATCTTCACGCCGCCGGCGCTGCACAAGGGCGGCAAGGACCGCCCGGTGCTCGGCGAGGGCCCCGAGCAACTGGCCGCCGACGGCCGCGCGACCTTCCGCACCGACCACCCCGAGAAGATCGCCTCGGCCCGCCTGATGCGCCCGAGTGCCGTGACGCACACGACGGACGTCGAGCAGCGCTCGATCGCGCTCGGGCTCAGCAAGGGCAAGGACTCGGTGACCGTGGACGTGCCCCGCGGCGACGCGGCCCTGGTCCCGCCGGGCTGGTACATGCTGTTCGTCACCGACCAGGACGGCACGTCGTCCAAGGCGAAGTGGGTCCACGTGGGCCAGGACGACTGATCCAGGTCGGCCAGGACGGCTGAACCGGCCCGGCCCTCAGGCCGACTTGGCGTTGCGCGCCAGGCCCAGCGCGTAGTCCGGCCACCACTGCCCCGCCGCCGGGCCGCCCCGGCACGGGCCGTCCGAGTCGCCCGGCCGCTTGATCCACAGGACGGCGTCGAGCAGCGGATCGCCCGTGCGGTCGGTCGGCGGGGTGCCGAGGCCCCGGCCCGGCGGGTTGCACCAGGCGTCCTGGCGGTCGCCCGCCAGCGGGCCCCGGCCGTTGCGGCTGGTGTCCATCACGAAGTGCTTGCCGCCGACCGTGCCCGACAGCGTGCGGCCGTACGCCTTCGTCGTCGCGTCGTCCTGGAAGTTGGAGACGTTCAGCGAGAAGCCGTCGGCCCGCGCGATGCCCGCCTTCTGGAGCGGCTCGGTCAGCTTGCGCGCGTCGGAGATCCAGCCGGGGTTGCCCGCGTCGAGATAGACCTTCACCCTCGGCTGCCGCTTCAGGCGCTGGATCGCCTCGGAGATCAGCTGGTAGCGGTCCGCGTGGTACTCGGCCGGGGTGCAGCCGTCCACGATGTGCGGGACGGCGTCGGGCTCCAGGACGACCACGGCGGGGGCCGTGCCGATCGCGTCGGCGAAGGTGTTCACCCACGTCCGGTAGTAGTCGGCGCTGCCCGCGCCGCCCGCGGAGTGCTGGCCGCAGTCGCGGTGCGGGATGTTGTACGCGACGAGCACCGCGGTGCGCCCCTCCTCCGCGGCCCCTCGCGTCGCCTCCGCGATGTCGGGCGCCGGGTTGTCGCCGGCCGGCCACACCGCCACCGGCCGCTCGGAGATCCGCTTGAGCGCCTCGGCGTCCTGGGTGCGGCCCTCCCGCTCCCACTGCGTGACCTGCCGGGCGGCGGCGCTGTCGGGGTCGACCCAGAAGCTGCCCGAGGAGGCCCGCGTCCCGTCGGTCGAGGGGCCGGGCACGGAGGTGTCCTTCGCGCCGGAGCCCGCGTCGGACGAGCAGCCCGCGGAGAACCCGAGCGCGGTGAGTGCGGCGAGCGCCGTGAACGTGCGGAGCAGCCGGTGCATCCAGCCCCCTTGGGCGACGGTGACGGTCAGTCGGCCCGGCAATCGTTTCATAAAGGACTAATCCATCCCTTGTACGACACCGCCCCCGGTGACGAGCGCGATGCCGAGCGGCGTGCACTCGTAGAACACCTGGTGCCCGTACCGCCGCGACACCAGCAGCCCCGCATCCCGCAACGCCCCCAGGTGCGCCGACACCGTCGACGGCGCGAGCCCCGTGCGATGCGCGAGGCCCGACGTCGTGGCGGGCACGTCCAGCGCCGCGAGCACCGTCGCCCGGCCCCGCCCCAGCAGCCGCACCAGCGCCGCGGGCGTACGCTCCGACGGCCGTGCCCACAGCCCCGCGATGCCCCGCACCGGATACGCGAGCGTCGGCTGCCACGGCGGATCGAACCCGCTCACCACGTCCGGCCACGAGAACACGCTCGGGATCAGCACAAGACCCTGCCCCGACAGATGCCGCACGTGCTCACCGCGCCACTCCACGGTCAGCGTCCCCGCGTCCCACGACAGCCGACGGTCCAGCTCGGGCAGCAGACCCCCGAGCCCCACCTCCGCCAGCCGCCGCGAGTGAAAGGCCACATCGGCCTCCAGCAGCGCCCGCAGCCGCGGCCAGTCCGGCTCGACCAGCGCACGCCAGGCCGCCTCCAGCGCATCCGCGAGCTCCCGCACCGCACCCGCCGGATCGGCCAGCAGCGCCCGCCCCCGCGCCGAATCGGCCGCCCCCGGAGTGCACGCCAGCGCCCGCGCCATCTCCTCCCGCGCCGCCCCCGGATCGGCCGCGCGCACCCCCGCGATCTCCTCCTCGAAACGCGCGGCCGGACCGATCGGCGGCGGCCCGAGGAAGTCGGGCGAATGCCCGCGCCGCGGCATCAGCAGCCACAGCCCCGCCAGATCCAGACCCCGGCCCGCCTCCCGGATCCGACGCAGCCACCGCGGGTGATAGCCCTGCCGCTCCGGACGCTTCAGCGTGCGCACCGCCTCCTGCGTCTCCCACAGCGGCGACACCGCGAACCGGCAGCGCAACAGATCGTCCTGCCCGAAATGGATGTGGAACGGCACACCGACCCCCTCGCCGCACCCCGAAGATTCGCCCGAGGCCGAAACTCTAGGCCCGCCACCGCCCCCGCGTGAGGCTGCCGCCATGCCAGAAAAGCCCACCGGGTACGCCCGGGTCTTCGCGGTGCGCGAGTTCCGCGTCGTCTTCGCCGCGCACGCCCTCTCCCTGCTCGGCGTCCTCGTGAGCGAGATCGCGCTGACCGTCCTCGTCTACGGCCTCACCGGCTCACCCCTGCTCGCCGCCCTCACCTTCGCGCTCGGCATGCTCCCCTACCTCGTGGGCGGCACCCTGCTCTCCGGCATCGCCGACCGCCACCCACCACGACGCGTCCTCGTCCTCTGCGACCTCCTCTGCGCGGGCTGCGCCGCCCTCATGGCCCTGCCCGCCACCCCCGTCGCCGCGCTGCTCGCCCTGCGCTGCGCCATCGCCCTCGTCTCACCCGTCTTCAACGGCACCCGCATGGTGACCCTCACCGACATCCTCGGCGACGGCGACCTCTTCGTCCTCGGCCGCTCCCTGCTGCGGATCGTCTCCCAGAGCTCCGTCCTCGTCGGCTTCGGCCTCGGCGGCGTGCTGCTCACCCTCGTCCCGCCGCGCGGCGCCCTCGTCATCACCGTCGTGACCTTCGCCGTCTCCGCGTTGCTGCTGCGCTACGGGACCGGGCGCCGCCCCGCGCGCGGGGGCGACGGCGAGAAGAAGGCGCTGGTCCGCGACTCGCTCGACGGCGCCCGCCGCGTCCTGGGCGACCGCCGCGTACGCGCCCTGCTCCTGCTCTTCTGGGTGCCGCCGATGTTCCTCGTCGCCCCGGAAGTGCTCGCCGCCCCCTACGCCGACCAGCTCGGCATCGGCACCTGGGCCGTCGGCCTGCTGATGTGCGCGCTGCCGGTGGGCACCATCGCGGGCGAGCTGTACGCGGGCTCCGCGCTGTCCGCCGCCGCGCGGGCCCGCGTCGTGCTGCCGCTCGCCGCGCTCACCCTCGTCCCGCTCGCCGTGTACGCGGCCGTGCCCGGCCTCCCGCTGGCCCTCGCCGCGCTCGCGCTCGCCGGGGCCGGCTCGGCGTACACCCTGGGCCTCGACCGCTGGTTCGTCGACGCGGTCCCCGACGACCTGCGGGGCCGGGCGATGACCCTGCTCACCGCGGGGCTCATGACGGTCCAGGGGATCGGGATGTCCCTGGCCGGGCTGGCCGCCGAGTTCTGGGCGGTGAGCACCGTCGTCGCGTGGGCCGGTGCGCTCGGCACGGTCTGCTGCCTGCTCCTGGTGGCCGAGGCGCGCCGCACGGCCGCGGGCCGGACGGCTCCCCGGGAACGTACGACCGAATTGCGAGACGGGGCTGACCAGCATATGACCGGCGGGTAAGGTCGATGCCGTGCCGAAGCCCCTCAGCCTCCCCTTCGATCCGATCGCCCGCGCCGACGAGCTCTGGAAGCAGCGCTGGGGGTCGGTCCCGGCCATGGGCGCGATCACCTCGATCATGCGCGCGCACCAGATCCTGCTGGCGGAGGTCGACGCGGTCGTCAAGCCGTACGGACTGACGTTCGCGCGCTACGAGGCGCTGGTGCTGCTCACGTTCTCGCAGGCCGGCGAGTTGCCGATGTCGAAGATCGGCGAGCGGCTCATGGTGCACCCCACCTCCGTGACCAACACCGTCGACCGCCTCGTGAAGTCCGGGCTCGTCGACAAGCGCCCCAACCCCAACGACGGCCGCGGCACGCTCGCCTCCATCACGGAGAAGGGCCGCGAGGTCGTCGAGTCGGCCACGCGCGAGCTGATGGCGATGGACTTCGGGCTCGGGGTGTACGACGCGGAGGAGTGCGGCGAGATCTTCGCGATGCTGAGGCCCCTGCGGGTGGCGGCGGAGGATTTCGAGGAGAAGTAGGGCCTGCCCGAGGCGAAAGCAGAGCCGTCGGTTCCGCTCGGGGCGGGGGCGGCGAAGATCGCGCAAAACAGGCGGTTACGCTCGTAGCCATGAAGCGAAGCGTGCTGACCCGCTACCGGGTGATGGCCTATGTCACCGCCATCATGTTGCTCGTCCTGTGCACCTGCATGGTGTTCAAGTACGGCTTCGACAAGGGCGAGGGTCTGACGCTCGTCGTGTCGCAGGTCCACGGCGTTCTCTACATCATCTACCTGATCTTCGCCTTCGACCTGGGCTCCAAGGCGAAGTGGCCGTTCGGCAAGCTCCTGTGGGTGCTGATCTCGGGCACCATCCCGACTGCCGCGTTCTTCGTCGAGCGCAAGGTCGTCCGCGAGGTCGAGCCGCTGATCAACGACGGCTCCCCGGTCACCGCAAAGGCGTAACCCCGCCGCCACGGACAGGTCCGTGGCGGTCCGCCATCGACATTTACTAGGACGTCCTAGTAAATTCGAAGGCATGGACGCTGACGCCATCGAGGAAGGCCGCCGTCGCTGGCAGGCCCGTTACGACAAGGCCCGCAAGCGCGACGCGGACTTCACCACGCTCTCCGGAGACCCGGTCGACCCGGTCTACGGACCCCGGGACGGGGACACGTACGAGGGGTTCGAGCGCATCGGCTGGCCCGGTGAGTACCCCTTCACGCGCGGGCTCTACCCGACCGGATACCGCGGCAGGACCTGGACCATCCGCCAGTTCGCCGGCTTCGGCAACGCCGAGCAGACGAACGAGCGCTACAAGATGATCCTGGCCAACGGCGGCGGCGGGCTCTCCGTCGCGTTCGACATGCCGACGCTCATGGGCCGCGACTCCGACGACCCGCGCTCGCTCGGCGAGGTCGGGCACTGTGGCGTCGCCATCGACTCCGCCGCCGACATGGAGGTCCTCTTCAAGGACATCCCGCTGGGCGACGTCACGACGTCGATGACGATCTCCGGCCCCGCCGTGCCCGTCTTCTGCATGTACCTCGTCGCGGCCGAGCGGCAGGGCGTCGACCCCGGCATCCTCAACGGCACGCTGCAGACCGACATCTTCAAGGAGTACATCGCGCAGAAGGAGTGGCTCTTCCAGCCCGAGCCGCATCTGCGCCTCATCGGCGACCTGATGGAGCACTGCGCGCGCGATATCCCCGCGTACAAGCCGCTCTCGGTCTCCGGCTACCACATCCGCGAGGCCGGGGCGACGGCCGCGCAGGAGCTGGCGTACACCCTGGCCGACGGCTTCGGGTACGTGGAGCTCGGCCTCTCGCGCGGCCTCGACGTGGACGTCTTCGCGCCCGGCCTCTCCTTCTTCTTCGACGCGCACGTCGACTTCTTCGAGGAGATCGCCAAGTTCCGCGCCGCGCGCCGCATCTGGGCCCGCTGGCTGCGCGACGAGTACGGGGCGAAGACCGACAAGGCCCAGTGGCTGCGCTTCCACACGCAGACCGCCGGTGTCTCGCTCACCGCGCAGCAGCCGTACAACAACGTCGTGCGCACCGCCGTCGAGGCGCTCGCGGCCGTCCTCGGCGGCACCAACTCGCTGCACACCAACGCCCTCGACGAGACCCTCGCCCTGCCGAGCGAGCAGGCCGCCGAGATCGCGCTGCGGACGCAGCAGGTGCTCATGGAGGAGACCGGCGTCGCCAACGTGGCGGACCCGCTGGGCGGCTCCTGGTACATCGAGCAGCTCACCGACCGCATCGAGGCCGACGCCGAGAAGATCTTCGACCAGATCAAGGAGCGGGGGCGCCGCGCCCACCCGGACGGGCAGCACCCGATCGGGCCGATCACCTCGGGCATCCTGCGGGGCATCGAGGACGGCTGGTTCACCGGCGAGATCGCCGAGTCGGCGTTCCAGTACCAGCAGGCCCTGGAGAAGGGCGACAAGCGGGTCGTGGGCGTGAACGTCCACCACGGCTCCGTCACCGGCGACCTGGAGATCCTGCGGGTCAGCCACGAGGTGGAGCGGGAGCAGGTCCGTGAGCTCGCGGGGCGCAAGGAGCGGCGGGACGAGGCGCGGGTGCGGGCCTCCCTCGACGCGATGCTGGCGGCCGCGCGGGACGGGTCGAACATGATCGCGCCGATGCTCGACGCGGTGCGGTCCGAGGCGACCCTCGGTGAGATCTGCGGGGTCCTGCGGGACGAGTGGGGGATCTACGTGGAGCCGCCGGGGTTCTAGGACTCTCGGCAGGTTGTGGACCGGGGGAGGGCTTCTCAGGGGCGCGGGGAACCGCGCGCCAAGCCCTCACCAGGCCGCATATGGTGTCAAAAACGCCCTGGTCGCCCACGCTCCGGCGGCCGGCGCGAATTCGTAGGTTTAAGGCCCAGGGGCCGGGGCAGGCGCCGCCGGTCAGCCAGTCCTGCCCCTGGAGTCACCCTTGAGCTCGAACGGTCACGCCCGCACCGCCGCCGTCGCGATAGGCGCCGCCACCTGCACCGTCCTCGGTGCGCTGCTGATCGGCGGCTCCGGCGAGGTCAGTGCGAGCCCGCCGCCCGAGCCGAAGGTCCAGGACGCCTTCGACTCGCTCGGCCCGGACGTGCGGCCGGTGAAGCTCTCCGGCGGGCGGACCGCGCACTACTCCGACACCGGGAACAAGGACGGCAAGCCCGTCCTGTTCATCGGCGGCACCGGCACCAGCGCCCGCGCCTCGCACATGACGGACTTCTTCCGCACGACGCGTGAGGACCTCGGCCTGCGGCTGATCTCCGTGGAGCGCAACGGCTTCGGCGACACCGCGTTCGACGAGAAGCTGGGCAAGGCCGACTACGCGAAGGACGTCGTCGAGGTCCTCGACAAGATCGGCGTCGACGAGGTGTCCGTGATCGCGATCTCCGGCGGCGGCCCCTACGCCGCCGAGCTGGCCGAACTGGCCCCCGGCCGGATCTCGCAGCTCCACCTCGCCGCCGCACTGCCGCCCTACGGCCCGAAGGCCGCGTACTGCGGACTGTCCGACGACGCGCTCGCCGACGCCGTGAAGGACCAGATCAAGGACCCGCGCACGTGGTGGGCCTTCCCCGACGACAGTCCCGTGAAGTCGATACCGGGCTTCGCCGACACCGCGTACGAGGAGGGCGCGCGCACCTACAACCAGCGCGGGCAGCAGGCCGACCCGGCGCCGCAGGTGCACGAGCAGAAGCTGTACTGTCAGCGCCCGGGGCCGGACCTGTCGAAGCTGGACGCCCCCGTCTACCTGTACGGCGGCAAGAAGGACACCACCGTCCCGCCCGCCACGCTCAAGACGTGGCAGGAGGCGCTGCCCGGCAAGGCGAAGGTGCGGTCCTACGCGGACTCCGGGCACGACGTGCAGTACCGGCACTGGGACCAGATCCTGGTCGACCTGGCCGGGCACGGGGAGCGCACCGTGGTGTGCAAGGGCGAGAAGACCCGCGTCCTCGTCGCTCGCGAGGCCGACCGGCTCGTCGCCAAGGGCAAGGCCACGCTGGGCAGTTGCGCCTGGGCGAAGAAGTAGCCGGCCGGGGCCCGGGGGCCGGCGCCGTCAGGGCGCCGGCAGGGTGAGGCGGAACAGCGCGCCGCCGCCCGGCGCCCGCTGCGCCGTCAGCTCCGCGCCGTGCGCGTGCGCGATCTGGCGTGCCATCGCGAGACCCAGGCCCGAGCCCGGCAGGGCGCGGGCCTTCTCCGCGCGGTAGAAGCGGTCGAAGACGTGGGGGAGGTCCTCCTCCGCGATGCCGGGGCCGTGGTCGCGCACGGTCAGGGCCGTGGGCGTCAGCGCGACCTCGACCGGCGCGCCCGGCGGGCTGAACTTGGCCGCGTTGTCCAGGAGGTTGGTGAGCAGGCGCGAGAGGCGGGCCGGTACGCCGGGCACGCTGAGCTCCGCCGCCTCGGGCGCCACCTGGAGCGAGAAGGGGACGGCGGGCCAGTGGCCGCGGGCCGCGTCGACCGCGTGCGCGGCCAGCGGGGCGAGCCGTACCTCTTCGAGCAGCGGCTGCGGTTCGGCCTCCCTGGCCAGTTCGATCAGGTCGTTGACCAGGCCGGTGACCTCGCGCAGCTGACGGCCGAGCGCACCCGAGGCGCGCTCGCGCTGCGCGTCGGTCAACCGGTCCGCCCTGGCGAGGAGTTCGGCGTTCGTGCGCAGCGCGGTCAGCGGGGTGCGCAGCTCGTGCGAGGCGTCGGCGACCAGGCGGCGGCGGGCCGTGACGGACTCCTCCAGTTCGGCGAGCATCGTGTTGAACGAGGTGGCCAGGCGGGTCACCTCGTCCTCGCGGCCCGGCGGGCCCGGCGGCAGTTCGATGCGGTGGCGGGCGTCGCGGGTGGCGGCGATGCGTTCGGCGGTGGCGGTCAGGCGGGTGATCGGGGCCAGCCCCGTGCGCGAGACCCAGTAGCCGCCGACGGCGGACAGCAGCACGCCCGCGCCGCCCACCGCGGCGAGCAGCGAGGCGGCCTGGCGGACGCCGCGTTCGGCGATGTCGGCGCGCAGGGCGACCTGCACGGCCTCGCCGTCCTTGCCGAACGTGGTGGTGTACATCCGGCCCGGCTTGCCGCCGGGCAGGTCGAAGTTCGAGTAGTACGCGGCGTGCCGGCCGGCGGCGACCGCGCGCGTCTCGGCGGAGACGGGCAGCAGGTAGGGCTTCGCCGGGTCGTCCGCCGGGTCCTCGGGGACGATCTGTGAGCAGGCGGGGGCGCCCAGGTAGCGGCACTCGCCGGTCATGACGCCGGGGCCCTCGGCGCGGTGCTGCTGGGCGACGAGCGTGGCCGTCTGCGCGAGGTTCTGGTCGAGCTGCTGGTAGAGCTTGAAGCGGATCACGAAGAACGCGGCCGCGCACACCCCGATCGCCACCAGCGCCACGGCGGCCGCGGCGGCGACCGCGAGCCGGGTGCGCAGCGGCCTGCGGCGCCGCCAGCGCGCGCCGAGCCTGCGCCGCGCGGTCACGGCGAGCCCAGGCGGTAGCCGACGCCGTGCACGGTGTGGACCAGACGCGGCTCGCCGCCCGACTCCAGCTTGCGGCGCAGGTAACCGACGTACACCGCCAGGGAGTTGGAGTCCGGGCCGAAGTCGCGGCCCCACACGGTCCGCTGGATCAGCTCGCGTGGCAGGACCTGCCCCGCGTTGCGCAGCAGGAGCTCCAGGAGGGCGGCCTCCGTGCGGCTGAACTCGACGGTGCGGTCGCCGCGTCGGCCCGTGCGGGTGGCCGGGTCAAGGACGAGATCGCCGTACACGAGGTCGTCGCCCTCGTCCGCGGCCCGCTCCGGGGTCGCGCGCCGCAGCAGCGCCCGGACGCGCGCCACCAGCTCGTCGAGCGCGAACGGCTTGACCAGGTAGTCGTCGGCGCCCGCGTCCAGGCCGTCCACGCGCTCGCTCACCGAGTCCAGGGCGGTCAGCACGAGCACCGGTGTGCGGTCGCCCGCGGCGCGCAGCTGACGGCAGACGGCGAGGCCGTCCATGACCGGCATCAGGACGTCAAGGACGACGAGGTCGGGCTCCCAGCGCGCCACCGCTGTGAGCGCGCGGTGGCCGTCGGCCGCGCCCCGCACCTGGTGGCCCTCGACCGTCAGGGCGTCCTCGACGGCGGCACGGACCTCGGGGTCGTCGTCGACGACGAGGATCCGGTGCGGCGCCGCCCCGCCCGCGCCCGGCGGGCCGCCCTTGCCGGGCATGCTCGTGAAGCTCATGCACCAAAGGTGCCAAACGCGGCTCTTAAAACCCTCTTAGACCCTCGCGTGAAGCTCCACTGCCATGCGAACCACTCACTCCGATCCCTCGGGGCGCTCCCGCCTCTCCGTCGTGATCGGCGCGGGCGGCACCGGTGGGCACATCTATCCCGGTCTCGCCCTCGCCGACGCGCTGCGCCGGGCCGTGCCCGACGCGGTGATCTCCTTCGTCGGCACCGAGCGCGGCCTGGAGACCCGGCTGATACCGGACGCCGGGTACCGCCTGCACACCGTCGACATGATCCCCTTCGACCCCTCGCTCGGGGCCCGCCGCTATCTGCTGCCCGCCGCGCTGATGAAGTCCGGCGCGCAGTGCCGCGCCATCCTGCGCGAGCAGGGCGCGCAGGTCGCCGTCGGCATGGGCGGCTACCCCAGTGCCCCCGTCATCGTGGGCGCCCGCATGGCGGGCCTGCCGAGCCTCATCCACGAGTCCAACGCCGTGCCCGGCCGCGCCAACCGGTTCGCGGCCCGCCTCACCCCGCACATCGCCGTCGCCTTCGACCGCAGCCGCGCGCACCTGCCGGGCGGCGAGCGGGCGCACACCACGGGGATGCCCATCGCCGCGCCGCTCGCCGCGCTCGACCGGGCCGCGCTGCGCGCCGAGGCCCGCCGCGCGCTCGGTGTGCCCGAGGGGGCCCGGCTCGTCCTCTTCAACGGCGGCAGCCTGGGCGCCGCGCGCCTGACGGAGGCCGCGCTCGGCCTCGCCGCCCGGTGGCACGACCGGCCCGACGTGTACCTGCTGATCAAGACGGGTCCCGCGGCCCTCGACGACGCGCGGGACCGGCTCGCGTTCGAGGGCGGGAACGCGGTGGCGCGCGCCGTCCCCTACCTCGACCGCATGGACCTCTCCTACGCCGCCGCCGACCTCGTCGTCTGCCGCGCGGGCTCCGCGACGGTCGCGGAGCTGGCCACCACCGGGGTGCCCGCCGTCCTCGTGCCCTATCCGCACGCGCCCGGCGACCACCAGACCCACAACGCCCGGGTCCTGTCCGACGCGGGCGCCGGCCTTCTGCTGCCCGACGCCGAGACCACCGCGGAGCGCCTCGCGGAGCTGCTCGGACCGCTGCTCGCGGACCCCGCGCGCCTCGCCGCGATGAGCGGCGCCGCGGACCCCGGACCGCACGCCCGCGCCGCCGATCTGCTCGCCGCGCGGGTCCTCGAACTCGCCCACGTCACCCCTCACTTGGAGTACGCATGAACACCCCCTTCTCCTGGCACGACCGCACCGTCCTCGTCACCGGCGCCGAGGGGTTCATCGGCTCGACGCTGGTCGACCTGCTGCTCGCGGAGGGCGCGAAGGTCCGCGCCCTCGTGCACTACAAGCCGTACGCGGAGAAGGGTCACCTCGCGCATCTGCTCGGCGACCCGCGCGTCGAGATGATCGCGGGCGACGTGCGGGACCCGGGGCGCGTGATGGACGCGGTCGCGGGCTGCGACACGGTCTTCCACCTCGCCGCGCTGATCGGCATCCCGTACTCGTACGACTCCCCGGGCGCGTACGTCCAGACGAACGTCGTCGGCACCGAGAACGTCGCGGAGGCGTGCCGGCGGCACTCGGTGCGGCGGCTCGTCCACACCTCCACGAGCGAGGTGTACGGGACGGCGCTGACCGCGCCGATCAGCGAGTCCCATCCGCTGCAGCCGCAGTCGCCGTACTCCGCCTCGAAGATCGGCGCCGACATGATGGCGCTCTCGCACTGGCACGCCTTCGAGCTGCCGGTGACGGTGGTGCGGCCCTTCAACACCTACGGTCCGCGCCAGTCGGCCCGTGCCGTCATCCCCGCGATCCTCGCCCAACTGCACGCGGGCGCAAGGGAGATCAAGCTCGGTTCGCTGACGCCCACGCGGGACTTCACGTATGTGACGGACACGGCCCGCGGGTTCATGGCGATGGCGGCGTGCGACCGGGCGCTCGGGCACGCGGTGAACCTCGGCGTGGGCCGGGAGATCTCCATCGGTGACCTGGCCGAGGCGCTGATCGCCGCGTCCGGGCGCGAGGCGTCGGTGGTCGTCGACCCGGCGCGGCTGCGTCCTTCGGGCAGCGAGGTGGAGCGGTTGCTGTCGGACAACTCGCGGGCGCGGGAGTGGGCCGGGTGGGTCCCGGAGGTCTCCCTCGCCGAGGGGCTGAAGCGGACGTCGGCGTGGGTCGCCGAGAACCTGGAGCTGTTCGCCCCCGGGCGGTATCAGGTCTGAGGTCCGCCCGCGGGCGGGCGGGTGCGGGCCGGACGCGCGGTCCGGGCGCCCCTCACGCCTGGCCCGCGGCCGCCGCCAGCCCGCCCAGGAGCAGCAGCGTGAAGCGCCGTGCCCACTCCTCGTCCACCGGTTCCGCGCTGACCAGGGCGCGGTGGACCACCGCGCCCGCCGTCACGTCGAAGATGAGGTCGGCCGTCTGACGGGCCGTCTCGGGGTCCGGCTCGGGCGGGAGTTCGCCGCGCTCCTGGGCGCGCTTGCGGCCCGCGAGGACGAGACGTTTCTGCCGGTCGACGATGGACGTGCGGATGCGGTCCCGCAGCGGCTCGTCCGTCGTCGACTCCGCGACCACCGCCATCAGCGCCGTCTTCGTCTCGGGGCGGCCGAGCAGCACCGCGAACTGCAGGACGACGCCCTCGATGTCGGCGGCGAGGCTGCCGCGGTCCGGCAGCTCCAGCTCGTCGAAGAGCTCCGCGACCGCGTCCACGACCAGCTCGCTCTTGCCCGCCCAGCGCCGGTAGAGCGTCGTCTTGGCGACGCCCGCGCGCGTGGCGACGGCCCCGAGCGTCAGCTTGGACCAGCCCAGCTCGACGAGGCCCTGCCGGGTCGCCTCCAGGATCGCGGCGTCGGCGGCCGCGCTGCGGGGGCGGCCGCCGGTGCGGGCGGGAGGCGTGGTGCGGCTCTGCATGCCCGCGACCATACCGGCCAGTACGGAGCGGTTCGGGGGGCGGAGTGAGCGAGATCACCGATGCCCCCTCCCCACGCCCGGGGCGGTCCAGTTACGCTACGACCCGTAGCGAAAGCTGGTGGGTGCGGCGGACGGCGCACGCCCGACCCCCACGAGCGGGCGCTGCGAGCGACAACCACGCAGTACGAGGCGCGGGGTGGGGACCCCGGGCCGACAGACCACCGGTCCTCCTCGGGACCTCGGACCACGCCCTTCACGGTCCCGCAATCCGGCGGGGGAAGAAGGGTGGGCGGTTCCCGCACGGCTTGGGGGAGGATGTACTCATGCAGCCACGGAACATGTCCATGAGCGGAGTCGTCGACCTCGCCGCGGTGAAGGCGGCCCAGGAGGCCAAGGCGAAGGCGGAGCAGGCGCGCGCCGAAGCGGCCCGGCAGGGCGGGGGAGCGGCAGGGGCCGCGGTCTCCCCGTCGAGCCTGGTCATCGATGTCGACGAGGCGGGCTTCGAACGCGAGGTCCTGCAGCGCTCCACCGAAGTCCCGGTCGTCATCGACTTCTGGGCCCAGTGGTGCGAGCCGTGCAAGCAGCTGAGCCCCCTCCTGGAGCGGCTCGCGCAGGAGTACAACGGCCGTTTCCTCCTTGCCAAGATCGATGTCGACGCGAACCAGATGCTGATGCAGCAGTTCGGGGTCCAGGGGATCCCGGCCGTCTTCGCGGTGGTGGCCGGGCAGGCCCTGCCCCTCTTCCAGGGCGCGGCCCCCGAGGCGCAGATCCGCCAGACCCTGGACCAGCTCATCCAGGTCGGCGAGGAGCGCTTCGGCCTGACGGGTCTCACGGTCGACGCGGACGCGCAGGGGGAGCCGGCCGCGGAGGCCGAGGTGCCCGCCGGTCCTTACGACGCCCTCCTCGAAGCGGCCGTGCAGGCCCTGGACGCGGGCGACCTGTCCGGCGCCGTGCAGGCGTACCGGAACGTGCTGAGCGACGACCCGGCCAACACCGAGGCCAAGTTGGGCCTCGCGCAGGCCGAACTGCTCCAGCGGGTGCAGGGCCTGGACGCGCAGACGGTCCGCAAGGACGCCGCCGACCGGCCCGCGGACGTCGCCGCGCAGATCGCCGCCGCCGACCTGGACCTGGTGGGCGGCCATGTCGAGGACGCCTTCGGGCGCCTGATCGACACGGTGCGCCGCACGGCGGGCGACGACCGGGACGCCGCGCGGGTGCGGCTGCTCGAACTCTTCGAGGTGGTGGGCGGGGACGACCCGCGGGTGACGGCGGCGCGCACGGCGCTCGCCCGGGTGCTCTTCTGACGCCCGTGCCCGGGCCCTCCGCCCGGGCCGTCCACGAGCCCGTCGGCTGACCTGTCCCTAAACGCCGGGGCGTGTGGTGCCGGAGTGAAAAGTCTGTTCCCAGGGCGCCACAGAGGCCGCGCTTTACCAAAACTTGGTAAACGCGGCCTCTGTTACTTGGAGTAAGACGCGGGCATCCTTTTGAACGTCTTCACACCTCCATGTCCCGTTCTGCTCCAGCCGATGGGGCCACCGTCTGTCGTCGGCCGATACCGCGCGGTCGCGCTTCGGTTATCCGGCCGTTACTAGCGAGTAACGAACCCCCTTGTGCGGGGGCCGAGAATGCACCACGATCGGCGACGCTCGGTCCATTGACCCGCAGCCCCGACAGCCACTCGGGGAGCGGTGTTTCTGGGTCCCCACCGAGCAGGCCGGTGACGCCGTCGCCGGTCTGGACAGGGGGGTCTCTGCCGGTCCCGGCAGGGCCTGTCCGTGAGGTTGTGCGTGATGCGTCAGGCGCGACCAGTGGTTGTCGCTCGGGGGTGATCGCCGGTGATGCGGGCGCATGCGCGCCTCCGATACGGGCGCTCTCCTTCCCGAGGACGTAGCACTTCTCCCATCCCTGCCCGGCTGAGCCGCCCGAAGGGGAGCAGTCAGGGCCGGAGATGTACGTCCGAGAAGGAGGAAAGTCATGGAGTCCGTGGCTCGTGGCGGAACCAGATGGAAGCGGTTCGCCGTGGTCATGGTGCCGAGCGTCGCGGCGACTGCCGCGATAGGCGTCGCCCTGTCCCAGGGTGCGCTCGCGGCATCGTTCAGTGTGTCAGGGCAGCAGTTCAAGGTGACTGCCAAGGAGCTCAACGGTACGGGATTCGTCCAGTACGGAGCCCTGGACAGCGGCAAGTCGGGTAACCACCCGGTCGCCGTCGTCGGTCTCGATGAGGCCGAGATCACCAACCTCTGCCAGTCCGTGGTCGTGCCGGTCCCGGTCTTCGGCGATGTGTCGATGGTCCTGAAGGCCGGCGCCGAGGGTGGTCCGAAGGTAGAGGCCAAGAAGCTCTACATCGACGCCGACGACCTGAAGGCCAACGCGACCTTCAACAAGGTCGACATCGGCGTCTCGGTCGACCAGACCACCAAGGGTCCGGGTCCGTCGAAGGGCGACAAGTACGTCCCGGACTCGTTCGCGCAGCAGGCGGAGTCGGTGAAGTTCACCGACGTCAAGCAGCGTGCGTGGGCGACCACCGCCGGCACCTTCAAGCTCTCTGGCCTCGGCATGTCGGTCAAGAAGGGCAAGCACGAGTGCTACTAGGGGAGTTGACGCTTCCCTAGCGGGCCGCCCGCGGCCCGGTACGCACTCGATGCGATGAACACGGCCGGGCGCGGGGGCGCGACGGCACATGACGGAGCCGTCCCCGTGCCCGAATCCGCACGACACACAGAACCAACGCCATTCCCGAGGAGCTGTACGACATGAGCGCCGAAGCGCAAGTGGGACTGGGCGACAAGCTCGGCCGGATGCGCCGATCGTTCCGAGGGTGGCGCGGTCAGCGCCCGTTCTGGGGTGGTCTGCTGACGCTGCTCGGCGGCATCCCGATCATGTACTTCCCGTACGCGAACCTCACGCTCGGCACGATGACGATCCGGATGGCGACCACCGCCGGCGCCGGATCGCTCATCATCGGCGTGCTGTTGGTCGTGCTCGGTCTGACCATGTGGTTCCAGCCGCACTCCCGGGTCTTCGCGGGTGTCGCGGCGATTCTGCTCGCCCTGGTCTCCCTCGTGGTCTCCAACTTCGGCGGCTTCGTCATCGGCTTCCTGCTCGCCCTGATCGGTGGCGCCCTCGGCGTCTCCTGGGCGCCGGCACGGCCCGCCGACAACGGTGCGAAGGGACGTACGGCCAAGGACTCCGGCGACCCCGTGGACGGCGGGGCCCCCGAGCCCACCGCCGCAGCGGCCGCGGGCGGGGTGAGCGGCGAACAGGACGATCTGTCAGGAACGAGCCCGACGAACGGGACGAACGGGAGGCACCGTGCCGGCTGACGAGGTGCACCACGAGGGCTCCGCGGGGGAGCCCCGTGCGAGAACCGGGCCGCGCCACGCGGCACCCAGGAAGCCGCTGCTGACCCGGCTGCAGGTGCCCGCCGGCAAGGCGATCGCCATCGCGGCGATGCCCACCGCCGTGCTGATGGGCATGGGGCTGACGCCGACGCTCGCGCAGGCGAAGCCCGGTGTCCCCGAGAACCCCTTCCAGGACGGCCCGTGCGTCACGGCGCCGGACAAGGACGCCGAGCAGGACGCGAAGCAGGAGGCCGAGGACAAGGCGAAGGACGAGGCGGCCGAGAAGGACGCCCAGGACGCCGCCGACAAGGCCAAGAAGGACGAGGACGCCAAGGGCTCCGACGAGCCGGACGCGACGCCCTCGCCCTCCGCGGGGGACTCCGCGGGAAGCAAGGACGGCGACGCGGACTCGGGCGACGAGGCCGAGCCCACCCCGAAGCCGACCGACGGCGCGGACGACAAGGAGTCCGAGCCGGACCCCGAGCCCTCCGAGACCAAGAACCCCTGGGACCCGCTGGGCGTCGGCGACGCCCTGAAGGACATCTTCACGCCCGACGAGAAGAAGTCCGAGGAGCCGAAGCCGGATCCGTCCGCCTCGGACGACGGGAAGTCCTCCGGGTCCGAGTCCGGGGACGAAACCCCCGAGGACAAGGCCGAGGACGCCACGGACAAGGTCACCAAGCCCGTCGAGGACACCGTCGACAAGGTCGAGGACGGCGTCGAGGACGGCGTGGGCAAGGCCGGGGACGAGGCGGGCAAGGCCAAGGACGAGGCCGACAAGGCGGCCGAGGACGCGGCGGACGAGGCCGGGCAGAACGAGGCCGAGGACCCGATGGCCCCGGACGCGGACGGCAAGAAGCCGTTCCCGTGCGTGGTCGAGAAGAAGGTCGACGGAAAGGCCGAGCAGACGCCCGCGCCGATCCCGAACCAGCCCTGGTTCCTGGAGGCCAGCTCGCTGACCCTCAAGGGCGCCGACTACCAGGGCGTCGTGAACCTCACGATGCCCAACGGCAAGTCCAAGCAGGCCCTGAAGTACGTCGTGCAGAAGACGGACATCGGCGACCTGCACCAGATCGTCGACGGGCCGGCCGGCAAGAAGTACCACGTCGAGGCCGCCAAGGGCTCCACGTCCACCATCCGGGACGGGGAGACGACGATGTACACCGAGCGGATCTCGGGCAAGCTGTTCGGGCTCATCCCGATCACCTTCGACCCCGAGCACCCGCCGCCGCTGAACATCCCGCTGATCTACTTCACCGACGTGAAGGTGCAGCAGGCGGGCCAGTTCGGCGGGAACCTCACCATCCCCGGGCTGCACCAGTCGATCACGGACTGACCGCACACGGACTTCTCCGGGAGCCGCACAGACGCCGAGGGCGCCCCCTGTCGCAGGGGGCACCCTCGGCGTCGTACGAGGCGGGGGATCAGTCGCGCTCGCCGCCGCCCAGGTGGTGCACCCGGACCATGTTGGTGGTGCCGGGGACGCCGGGGGGCGAGCCCGCCGTGATGACGACGGTGTCGCCGTCGTTGAAGCGGTTGAGCTTGATCAGCTCGGCGTCGACGAGCTCGACCATCGCGTCGGTGTTGTCGACGTGCGGCACCACGTAGGTGTCGACGCCCCAGCTCAGCGTGAGCTGGTTGCGGGTCGCCTCGTCCGTGGTGAAGGCCAGGATCGGCTGGGCCGCGCGATAGCGGGACAGCCGGCGGGCGGTGTCGCCGGACTGGGTGAAGGCGATCAGCGCCTCGCCGCCCAGGAAGTCCGCGATCTCGCACGCGGCGCGGGCCACCGAACCACCCTGCGTACGCGGCTTCTTGCCGGGCACGAGCGGCTGGAGGCCCTTGGAGAGCAGCTCCTCCTCGGCCGCCTTGACGATCTTCGACATCGTCTTGACGGTCTCGATCGGGTACGCGCCGACGCTCGACTCGGCCGACAGCATGACCGCGTCCGCGCCGTCCAGGATCGCGTTCGCGACGTCGGACGCCTCGGCGCGCGTGGGGCGCGAGTTGGTGATCATCGACTCCATCATCTGGGTCGCGACGATCACCGGCTTGGCGTTGCGGCGGCACATCTCCACGAGGCGCTTCTGCACCATCGGGACCTTCTCGAGCGGGTACTCGACGGCCAGGTCGCCACGGGCCACCATCACCGCGTCGAACGCCGCGACGACGCCCTCCATGTTGGCGACGGCCTGCGGCTTCTCCACCTTGGCGATGACGGGGACCCGGCGGCCCTCCTCGTCCATCACCTTGTGGACGTCCTTCACGTCGTTGGCGTCGCGCACGAAGGACAGGGCGACCATGTCGCAGCCCATCTTCAGGGCGAAGCGCAGGTCCTCGACGTCCTTCTCGGAGAGCGCGGGCACGTTCACGGCCGCGCCGGGCAGGTTGATGCCCTTGTGGTCGGAGATGACGCCGCCCTCGACGACGATCGTCTTCACGCGCGGGCCGTCGACCTCGACGACGCGCAGCTCGACGTTGCCGTCGTTGATCAGGACCTGGTCGCCCTTGGAGACGTCGCCCGGCAGACCCTTGTAGGTGGTGCCGCAGATCGACTTGTCGCCCGGGACGTCCTCGGTGGTGATGGTGAACTCGTCACCGCGCACCAGCTCGACGGGGCCCTCGGCGAAGGTCTCCAGACGGATCTTCGGGCCCTGGAGGTCGGCGAGGACGCCGACGGCACGGCCGGTCTTCGCGGCGGCCGAGCGGACCCGGTCGTAGCGGCCCTGGTGCTCGGCGTGCGTGCCGTGGCTGAAGTTGAAGCGGGCCACGTTCATGCCGGCCTCGATCAGCGAGACGAGCTGCTCTTCGGAGTCGACGGCGGGGCCCAGCGTGCAGACGATTTTGGAACGGCGCATGGGGCGATCCTATCGGTTTGTTTCGCTACGGAATATTCCGTCTGGTGGAATCTACAAATGGGCGGAAGTGCGCTCAGGCGTTGCGGTCGCCGACCAAGGCGTACGTCTGTGTCGCGATTTCCAGTTCTTCGTCGGTGGGCACCACGGCGACCGCCACCCGGGCGTACTCCGGCGAAATGAGCCGGGCTTCGTCGGAACGTACGGAATTGAGCGCGCCGTCGACCGCGAGCCCCAGCTCCTCCAGGCCCGCGACCGCCGCCTCGCGCACCGGCGCCGCGTTCTCGCCGACACCCGCCGTGAACGCGATGGCGTCGACCCGGCCGAGCACCGCGTAATAGGCGCCGATGTATTTCTTCAGCCGGTGGATGTAGATGTCGAAGGCGAGTGCGGCTTCCTGGTCGCCCTCGTCGATACGGCGGCGGATCTCCCGCATGTCGTTGTCGCCGCACAGGCCGATCAGACCGCTCTTCTTGTTGAGCAGAATGTCGATCTCGTCGACGGACATTCCGCCGACCCGGGCCAGATGGAAGATGACCGCGGGGTCCATGTCACCGGAACGGGTACCCATCACGAGCCCCTCGAGCGGCGTGAGCCCCATCGACGTGTCCACGCACAGGCCGCCCCGCACGGCGCTCGCGGAGGCGCCGTTGCCCAGGTGCAGCACGATGACGTTGACGTCCTCGGGCGCCTTGCCGAGCAGCTTGGCGGTCTCGCGCGAGACGTACGCGTGGGACGTGCCGTGGAAGCCGTAGCGCCGCACGCGGTGCTCGTCGGCCGTCTTCACGTCCATCGCGTAGCGCGCCGCCGACTCCGGCATCGTCGTGTGGAACGCGGTGTCGAAGACGGCGACCTGCGGCAGGTCGGGACGGAGCGCCTGGGCGGTGCGGATGCCGGTGATGTTGGCCGGGTTGTGCAGCGGGGCCACCGGCACCAGGCGCTGGATCTCCGCGAGCACCACGTCGTCGATGACCGTCGGCGCGGTGAACTTCAGGCCGCCGTGCACCACGCGGTGCCCGATCGCGGCCAGCTCGGGGGAGTCGAGGCCGAGCCCGTCGGCGGCCAGCTCACGGGCGACGGCCTTCAGGGCCGCCTCGTGGTCGGCCATCGGCTCCTCGCGCTCCCGCGACTCGGCGCCGCCGCCGGTCAGCGGGGTGTGCTTGAGCCGCGAGGTCTCCTCGCCGATCCGCTCGACCAGGCCGACGGCGAGACGTGAGCTGTCGCGCATGTCGAGCAGCTGGTACTTCACCGACGAGGAGCCGGAGTTGAGGACGAGTACGCGAGTGGCGGTCACTGAGTGAAGTGCTTTCTGTGGGGGGTCAGCTGGCGGCCGGCGTCTGGGCCTGGGCCTGGATCGCCGTGATGGCGACGGTGTTGACGATGTCCTGGACGAGCGCGCCCCGGGACAGGTCGTTGACCGGCTTGCGCAGGCCCTGGAGGACCGGGCCGACGGCGATCGCGCCGGCCGAGCGCTGCACGGCCTTGTAGGTGTTGTTGCCGGTGTTCAGGTCGGGGAAGATCAGCACGCTGGCCTGGCCCGCCACGTCCGAGTCGGGCAGCTTGGTGGCCGCCACCGACGGCTCCACGGCGGCGTCGTACTGGATCGGGCCCTCGATCTTCAGGTCGGAGCGCTGGGTGCGCACCAGCTCGGTGGCCTCGCGCACCTTGTCGACGTCGGCGCCCGAACCGGAGGTGCCGGTCGAGTACGAGAGCATCGCGATCCGCGGCTCCACGCCGAACTGCTCGGCGGTGGTGGCCGACTGGACGGCGATGTCCGCGAGCTGCGGGGCGTTGGGGTCCGGGTTCACCGCGCAGTCGCCGTAGACGAGGACCTTGTCGGCGAGGCACATGAAGAAGACGGAGCTCACGATGGACGCGTCCGGCTTGGTCTTGATGATCTCGAAGGCGGGCCGGATGGTGGCGGCCGTGGAGTGCACGGAGCCGGAGACCATGCCGTCGGCGAGGCCCTCCTGGACCATCAGGGTGCCGAAGTAGTTCACGTCGGCGACCACGTCGTACGCGAGCTCGACGGTGACGCCCTTGTGGGCGCGCAGCTCCGCGTACGCGGCGGCGAAACGATCCCGCAGCTCGGAGGTCTGCGGGTCGATGAGCTCGGAGTCGGCGAGGTCCACGCCGAGGTCCGCGGCCTTCTTGCGGATCTGCTCGACCGGGCCGAGCAGGGTCAGGTCGCAGACGCCGCGGCGCAGCAGCACGTCGGCGGCGCGCAGCACCCGCTCCTCGGTGCCCTCGGGCAGCACGACGCGGCGCTTGTCGGCGCGGGCCCGCTCCAGGAGCTTGTGCTCGAACATCATCGGCGTGACGCGGTCGCTGCTCGGCGCCGAGACGCGCCCCAGGAGGTCCGCGGTGTCGACGTACCGCTCGAAGAGACCGAGCGCGGTCTCCGCCTTGCGGGGCGTCGCCGCGTTCAGCTTGCCCTCCAGGGCGAAGAGCTCGGCCGCGGTGGGGAAGGAGCCGCCGGAGACCGCGACCACCGGGGTGCCGGGCGCGAGGCGGTCGGCGAGGGTGAGGATCTCCTGGCCGGGCTGCTCGTTCAGGGTCAGCAGGACGCCCGCTATCGGCGGGGTGCCGGCGCTGTGCGCGGCCAGCGAGCCCACCACGAGGTCGGCGCGGTCCCCGGGGGTGACCACGAGGCAGCCCGGGGTCAGGGCGTTCAGGAAGTTCGGCAGCATGGCGCCGCCGAAGACGAAGTCCAGGGCGTCGCGGGCGAGCCCCGAGTCGTCGCCGAGGAGCACCCGGCCGCCCAGCGCGTGGGTGATCTGCGCGACCGTCGGCGCGGAGAGCGCGGCCTCGTCGGGCAGCACGTAGCAGGGCACGGGCAGCCGGGCCTCCAGCCGCTCGTGGATCTCGTCGCGGTCGGCCGGGGCCACCCGGTTGGTGATCATCGCGAGGACGTCGCAGCCGAGGCCGTCGTACGCGCGGTAGGCGTTCCGCGTCTCGGCGCGCACGGACTCGGCGGTCTGGTTCTTCCCGCCGACCACGGGGAGCACGGAGGCGCCGAACTCGTTGGCGAGCCGGGCGTTGAGCGCGAGCTCGTCGGGCAGCTGGGTGGCGGCGAAGTCGGTGCCGAGGACGAGGACGACCTCGTAGTCCCGCGCGACCTGGTGGAAGCGGTCCACGAGCCGCGAGACCAGCTCGTCGGTGCCCTGCTCGGCCTGGAGCGCGGACGCCTCGTGGTAGTCCATGCCGTACACGGACGCGGCGTCCTGCGAGAGGCGGTAGCGGGACCGCAGCAGGTCGAAGAGCCGGTCGGGCCCGTCGTGGACCAGGGGGCGGAAGACGCCGACCCGGTCGACCTGGCGGGTCAGGAGCTCCATGACTCCCAGCTCGACGACCTGGCGGCCGTCGCCGCGGTCGATCCCGGTCACGTACACGCTGCGCGTCACGCGTCGTCTCCCCTTCTTCGCTGCCTGAGCTCTCGGAGCTGTCTGAGCTCTCTGAGCTGCTGTCTGTCTCGGCTGTTACGGCTGTCGTGGCTGTCACCGCTGTCGCGGCCGGTCTGGCGGTGCCCGGCGCGGGTGCCGGATGAGTGGGACAAAGTACCTGATATCGCGGCGGTGCCCCCTTGACAATACCTCTGCGGGTGGCTAGGTCGCCCGCCGGACGAAAGGCCCGGTGAAGGGGGTCCCAAGGCCCCTTCCCGTTCCTCGCACGCGCATCCGTCGGACACACGTGAGCGGCGACCCCCTTGCGACCGTGGAACAATCGGACCGGCTCACAAGTACCAACAGCGAGCAGGAGACACAGCGCGATGCGTATCGGAATTCTCACCGCGGGCGGCGACTGCCCCGGCCTCAACGCAGTGATCCGGTCGGTCGTGCACCGCGCCGTGACGCATTACGGCGACGAGGTCATCGGCTTCGAGGACGGCTACGCGGGCCTGCTCGACGGGCGCTACCGCAGCCTCGACCTGAACGCGGTGAGCGGCATCCTGGCCCGCGGCGGCACGATCCTCGGCTCCTCGCGCCTGGAGCGCGCCCGCTTCCGCGCGGCCTGCGACAACGCCAAGGAACTGATCGAGAAGAGCGGCTTCGACGCGCTCATCCCGATCGGCGGCGAGGGCACGCTGACCGCGGCGCGCATGCTGTCGGACGCGGGTGTGCCGGTCGTAGGCGTGCCGAAGACCATCGACAACGACATCTCCTCCACGGACCGCACCTTCGGCTTCGACACCGCGGTGGGCGTCGCCACCGAGGCCATGGACCGCCTCAAGACCACCGCCGAGTCGCACCAGCGCGTGATGGTCGTCGAGGTCATGGGCCGCCACGCGGGCTGGATCGCCCTGGAGTCCGGCATGGCCGGCGGCGCGCACGGCATCTGCCTGCCCGAGCGGCCCTTCGACCCCTCCGACCTGGTCGCGATGGTCGAGGAGCGGTTCGCGCGCGGCAAGAAGTTCGCGGTGATCTGCGTGGCCGAGGGCGCGCACCCGCAGGACGGCACGATGGACTACGGCAAGGGCGCGATCGACCAGTTCGGCCACGAGCGCTTCCAGGGCATCGGCACGGCCCTCGCCTACGAGCTGGAGGCCCGCCTCGGCAAGGAGGCCAAGCCGGTCATCCTCGGCCACGTCCAGCGCGGCGGCACCCCCACGGCGTACGACCGCGTCCTCGCCACCCGCTTCGGCTGGCACGCGGTGGAGGCGGCGCACCGCGGCGAGTACGGCAAGATGACGGCCCTGCGCGGCACGGACATCACGATGGTGCCGCTGGCGGACGCGGTCACGGAGCTGAAGACGGTCCCGAAGGACCGGATGGACGAGGCGGAGTCGGTTTTCTAGGGAAGTCGCCGGCGGGCGGTGCGCGGGCCGGGACGTTGGACCCGCCCCGTACGGGCCGTCCGCCCAGCCGGCCCCGGGCCCGACGGCACCTCTTCCGGGACGATCGGCCCATGCCCCTCGGGGCGATCAGCCCCGATTCTCCGGGACCAGAGCCCAGAAGAACTCCAGCACGCGGTCCAGATAGTCCCGCCCGGCCTCGCCGGAGGCATCGGACCCGGCACCGCCGCCCCAGCTGAGGGTGCGCGCCATCCGCGACTGGTAGTCCTCGTGCATGCGCCGCAGCGCGCGCTCCACGTGCTTGCGGTCCAGGGGGAGCAGCTTGGCGACGGGCCGCACGTACCCCTGCCACCGCGTGGTCACGGCGCTGCGCAGCAACTCGGCGAGCGGCTCGGCCCGCCCGGTCACGTTGACGAAGGCGGGCACGGAGAGCGCGAGGACCTCGGCGAGGGCGGTGGACTGGCGCTCGTTGCCGCGCCAGGAGTTGGTCTCCTCCATGCGCAGATACGCCTGTATCTCCACGCCGGCCCCCCGCGCCACGTCCTCCGGTGCGAGCCCCCGGGCGATCCGGTGCTCGCGCAACGTACGGGCGGCGCCCATGAGTTCACCGGGCGAGCACCACAAGGTGGCGGCGAGGGCGCTGAGTTCGGCGGAACTGGGGGAGGCGAGCCCCCGCTCCCAGGCGGTGATGGTGTCGGCGGTGATGTACGAGAGCCCGTAACTGGCCTGCATTCCGTACGCGACGTGCCCGGGCGCCATACCCAACGCCTCGCGCAGCCGCCGGGCGGCGGGAAAGTTGAACGGGGGCGTGGGCTCACTCGACTGGCTCGGTTGCACGGGCACACCGTATGGGGGGCGGGGCCCGGCGACTACGGTGCGTTTCTACGAGGTTGCGGATTGGTGTGAACCTACGGAGTCTCATGGAGCGGCGGGATCCTGGCTGACGATGATCGACCAGAGGGATCCCGGTTCCACGGCCCCTTGTGAAGGCTCGCCGGCCACGTACAGGGAAGTCCCGGTGCTCGTCTCTCGGAACTGACGGAACCCTCCGGCCGAGGGCTCCGTGACTTCATCGAGCTCACCTCCTCGGGCCTGCAGCGCCGCCCGGAACAGATCGAGGGGTACGTGCCGGGAGAACTCGCCATGCACGTCTGTGAGCGGACGGGGGACGACCTCGTCGAGCCCGCGTGCCAGGCGATGGATCTGGAGTGACGCGGACACGGATTCCCAGGAACCCGCGCGTCTCACGAACGCGATCTCGATCAGCCCGTAGTCCCGCCGCATGCGCGACTTCCGCGCATCGTCCAGGAAGTCGCTGCCGAGCCTGCTCTCCCACTCCTCCGGCGCGGCGCCAAGAGGGACACCGAGGAATGTCTTGCGCAGGGCCGCTTCGGCATAGAAGTCGATGTCGGACATCAGCCGCCCTCTGCCTTGTTCATTTTCTCGAGGTTCTTGATGATGAAGTGCATCTCAGCCGCGCGATTCTGTCGAACGCAACGTCGAGCAGGCCTGCTTGGCCTTTTGCGTATTTGGTGAGGGTGTCGGCGAGAACGATCGCGCCCGCGACGATGACGATGGCGGCGAGGATCGGGCCGCCCACGATCATCGCGATGACGCCCACGACGGCGACGACGACCTTGCAGACGGCGACGATGGTGTCCCAGTTGTCGGACACCCAGTCGCCGATCTCCTCCCACCACTTGCGGTTCTGGATCCCCGCGTCCGACGCCTCGTCGATCTTCCGCTTGGCGGTGCCCGCCGCGTCCTCACGGATCTTGCGGGCGTCCGCGGCCATCTTCTTCGCCGCTTCGAGGGCACTCTGCGCGGAGTCCACATCACCCTGCGCGGACTTCTGGGCCTTCTCCGCGGAGGCGGCGTTGCGGGTGGCGGCCTTGACCTTGTCGGGGTCGGGCTGGGGCACGTCCTTGCCCTTGGAGCCGCCGTCCTCCTTGTACTTGTCGGCTTCCTTGCCCGCCTTCTCCACCCAGGAATCGGCCGAGGACAGCCGGGACTTGGCCGACGACAGATCCGCCTGAGCCTCACGCCCCTTGACCAGGGCCTTGTCGGCCATGGTCTGCGCACGCTCCAGTTCCGGCCAGTACCCCGACAGCGCGTCGCCCGCCATCTCATAGCTCTTCTTGAGCTTCTTCAGCTTGCTCGGCGCGTCCTCGAACTTCTCCGTGAAGGCCTCCGCCGTCTGCCCGGCCCACTGCAAGATGGCGTCCTCGCCCGCCATCCCCTTGATGTCCCGCAGGACTTTCCCCACGTCATCGGCGAAGTCATGCAGACTCCCGGCGAGCTTGCGCACCCGCTGCGGATCACCGGGAGTCGGGCCCTTGTCCAGGTCCAGGACGTGCCAATCCGACGGCCGGTGGCCCCCCATCGCTCCCTTCGAGGCCGCCGAGGGCGTCCCTGCCGCCCCGTAGCGCACTGACTTCTCTGCAGAGCACCAGGCCGCTGCCCGCCGCGCTGCGCAGGACGACGGCCATGTGGCGGTCGCCGGCGCCGGACTCGGCGGCCAGTTCCATGAGGACGGCACGCTCGCTGTCGTCGCCCGGGCGTACTTCAGGAGCGACGTACCGCGTCCCGACCCGGACGGCGGCCACGCCCTCGAAGTGCAGGTCGAGGCAGGTCTCGTGGTCGGCGTCCGGGGTGGCGCGCAGCAGGAGCTGGGAGTGGCCCACTCCGTAGCGCCACATCCGGAAGGTGCGGGACGAGCGGAATGTGGGCTCGGGCGGTGGTCGGCCAGGGGCATTGCGGTGGCTTGGCAGGGGAGGGAGGCCTTCCGAGTAGGTGCATGAGGGTCAGTCGCGTGTCGGGCGGAAGGTCTTGGTCTGTTTGCCGAGTTCCTTCCAGTGGCCGTTTTCTCGGCGGTCGAACCACACCGGCCAGCCGCGCGCCGAGCGGCGCTTCTCGAAGGAGATCTCGTGCAGGATGCCGTTCACCGAGACGTTCTGGATCTCGCGGTCCAGGGTGTGGCGCAGGGACGTCGGTGCCGTGTTCGGCGGGAGGTTCTCGAGGGCCGTCGCCAGGGCCGTCGCGCCGTCGTGCAGTTCCTGGTTGCCGCGGGCCGGGAGGTTGTCGTCCGGTTCGCCGTTGTAGCTGCGGGTGCGGATCGTGCCGTTGGGGAGGTCGCCGTCCCTGACCCGTTCCCGCGCGCGGTCCTTGGAGTCCGCGCAGGTTCCCTCGGGGTCCCCCTGCGTGAGGAGCGGGCCCTTGAAGCCGTCCGACCTGAGCCTCTTCGTCCAGACCGGGGCCGACGTTCCCGTCGGAATCACGACCGCGTCCGCCCGCGCCGCCGCGACCAGCGCGGGGATCCTCGCCGGCTTCACCTCGGACGGGTCCCCCTTCAGCGCCTCGACCGCCACCCCGCCCTTGCGCAGCGCCGTGCCGATGCCGTCCGTGCGGTTCACCCAGAGCGCGTCCTCGGCGACCAGCACCCTGCGCGCGTCCGTCCGCGAGCGGAGGTAGCCCGCCATCGCCTCGCCCTGGCGCGCTTCGTCGGCCGGGATCGCGAACGCCCCGTCGGCGTGCGCGTATTCGGCGCACGTGCTGATCTCCGGCAGGAACGCCTCGTCCGTGTCGTGCACCCAGGCGAAGTCCGTCGTGTCACCGATCACGGCCAGCATGTCCGGGTGCCTCGCGAGGAGTTCGCGTGAGCTGGTGTCCGGATTCGCCGTCACCGGCACGATACGGAAGCGGCCGGCGCCCTTCGCGCCGAGCGCCTCCGTGAACGCCGACTTCACCGTGCGCAGTTGCTGCGTCGTGAACTGCCGGTGCTCCGCACGCTCGTACTCGTCCGCGCTGTCGTCGCCTCCCGCATGCCGGTAGCTGTGGGCCACGCCGATCTTGTAGACCTGCCCGCCGGCGGGCGCGCCCGGCCCGTGCGACCCGGCCTCGGCGTCGGACGAGGTCACGGAACGTATGCCGAAGCCCGCTGCCGGGATGCCCACCGCCAGGACCAGGGCCGTCGGGAGGAGCAGCCGTCTGCGGGAGGAGGCGGGGCGGCGTGGGGCGGGGAGTGCCGCTTGGGTGGTCGCCTTCGCCACGGAGCCGACCGTGTCGGCGGTGTTCCACGGGTTGCTCGCGTCCGATGGGGTGCCGTCCGACGGCGCCGTGTCCGACGGCCTCGCGTCCCACACCTCCGTGTCCGACGGCGCCGTGTC
>NZ_LIRJ01000348.1 GCF_001419745.1 Streptomyces silaceus
GGACCGGCCTGTTCACCGGGCGGGGAGGGGATCGGCCGGTTCGCGAGGGGACCGGCCGGTTCGCGAGAGGGCCGGCCCGTGTCACTCCGGCGGGTCCTCCCCCGTCAGGCCGTCCACCGACTCCCGGATGAGGTCGGCGTGGCCCGCGTGCCGCGCGTACTCCTCGATCATGTCGATCAGGACGCGGCGCAGGCTGGGCGATTCGCCGCGCGCGTTCGTGTAGCGCCCCAGCTGCTCCGGGCCACCGCCGGCCAGCGCCTTGTCGACGAGCGACCGGGAGCGGACCACGGCGGACCGCCAGAGGGCCAGGAGCTCCTCGGGAGTGTCCTCGGCGGCCGACCGCCACTCCCAGTCGGGCGTGGCATCCCAGTCCACCGCGTCCCACGGCGGGCCCGGCTGCCTCTGGTCGAACAGCAGCCGGGCGAAGTGCGTGTCCTCGACGAGGGCCAGGTGCTTGAGCAGCCCGCCCAGGGTCATCGTCGAGGCGCCCACGGTGACCCGCATGCCCGCGGCGTCCACGCCCGAGCACTTCCACGCGAAGATCGCGCGCTGGCGTTCCAGGGCGCCGACGAGATGGGCGGTCTCGTCGCCGGCGAGGGGCGGTTCGACCCTGCGTATCGGCTTGTTGGCGTCGGTCACGTCGGGTGCGTCGTTCATGGGCGGGGAGTGTAGCGGGGCGTACGGACAAGCGCGCCGCGCGGCAGGGCGACGCCGCCGCCGGCTTGAGGCCGGCGGGGCGTGACGCAGGACACACCATCCCCCCGCATGCCTCTGGGTAGGCGGCGCGTGATCGGCCGGGTTCGTCCCGGGAGCACCACCAGAAACACGGAGGTATCGATGTCCTCGAAGCGACGCCGCAAGAAGAAGGCCCGCCGCAAGAACGGCGCGAACCACGGAAGCCGTCCCCAGTCCTGAGGACGGCGCGGCAATCGAGGGCGGCACTGTGCGGTGCCGCCCTCGAGGCGTGTGTGGCGCCGCCGGACGAGTACCGGGCGGGTGCCGGACGCCTGCGGAACGACCGCAGAACGACTGCTGGACGGCCACGGGACGACTGCGGGGACGGCCGCGGGACGGCCGACGGCCCCTCCGGCTCAAAGGCCGACGGCAGGCCTCAGTTGGCGTCGACGCTGAGGACCCGGTAGCTCTTGACCTGCTCGCGGTCCTTCCATTCGAGTTCGCTGAAGTAGGTGTTCTCGGTGACCTTCTGGCCAGGGCCGACATGGGAGAAGGTGGCGTAGAGGGTTTCGAGCCGGTCGCCATTGGCGTCGAGCGCCTCGATCTGGGCGAAGAAGTCGTGCCGCTTCTTGGTGGGGTCCTTCAATTCGACGTCGACGATGAAGCTGCCGATGCTGTCGGTCTTCGTCCTCACGACCTTCGCCGCGTCGATGAGTTTCTTCTCGTCGGCCGAGGGGGTCTTCTCCGGGGTGTCGGGCTCCTCGACGCCGACGGCGTCCTCCAGGGCCGACGCGGCCTGCTCCTTGCCGACGCCGTCGTCCTTGGTCTGGTCGGCGGCGCAGGCGCCCAGGCCGAGGGCGATGGTGACGACCGTCGCCGCGGCACCGACGGAGGTCTTCTTGACCCGCACGAAAGGGGCCCTCTCAGTTGTTCGACACGTGACACCTGGAACGTAGGGAACGTGTCAGAAGGCCTCCGCCGACAGAGGTCCCGTCCCGCCGGGGCATCGGCCCTCTCTCCACGGGGCCGATGGTCCCGCGCGGCCCCTTCGAGGCCGCCGTCCGATGCCCTCGCCGTCCTCGCCCCCGCCGCCCCGGCCGCCCTACCTGGTCCGGTACGCCCGCAGGAAGGTCCGTACTCCCTCGACGACGAGCGGCCGGACGCGGTCGTCCTCCGTCGCGTTCGCGGAACCGAGCCTGTCCAGGGCGACGCCGAAGGTCAGCGCGATGAACTGGTCGGCCGCGAGCCGGGGGTCCGGGACGTCGAGCAGCCCCGCCGCACCGAAGGCCGCGAACCGCTCGGCGAGCGCCTCGTCGGGGGTGTCGGCCATGGAGTTGTAGCCCTGGTGCGGCAGGTTGCCGGATTCCGCGCGGACCAGCCGTTGCAGCGTCGCGTACTCCGCCGAGCCGAGCATGTCCGTCGAGATGCGCATCGAGAACGTGACCAGGGCGTCCTCCAGATCCGCGGCCTCGGTGAGGTCGGTGAGGGTGTCGTCGAGGGTGCGCCGGATCGTGGCGATCATCGACTGGCCGACGGCGTCGACGACCGCTTGCAGCAGCGTCCGCTTGTCACCGAAGTAGTCGTACACCGTCCGCTTCGACACCTCGGCGCGCGCGGCGACCGCGTCGACGCTGGACCGGTCGAAGCCGTCGGCGAGGAACAGTTCCCGGGCCGCCGCGAGGATGGCGGCCCGCTTCGGCGCGGAGCCCTCGCGCAGCGTCTTCGTGGTCGAAGTCTGCGTGGTCGATGTCCTCGCGGGCGACGTCCTCTCCGGCGTCTTCGCGGTCGGCGTACTCGTGGTCGACGTCTTCGTGGTCGGCATGGGCCCATCCTAACCGTTCTACACTGCACGGTGTAGTGTAGTGTCGCGTCAGAGCGTGCCGCACTCATCCGTCCACTGCGGCCTGCTGAACCGTGCATGCGTCAACTCGCTTACTCCGTATGCAGGTTCAGTCCGCGACGGCCGTCCCATCGGGCGGTCGCGTACCTGTCCGCAGAACTTCCCGCACCACCCCGCGCCCCGCGTGCAGGGCCGCCGTGTCCGCACCGGGCCGGCCAGGCGGCAGTGCCACGCGTACGACCGAACGAACCGAACCGTTTCTCGCGCTTCCCTCGCCCGGCCATGACGAAAGGACGTCCATGACCGCAACCCTGGCTCCCCCGGTCCGCATCGGGAGAGCCGCTGTCGGGGCCCTCGGCATGCTGGCTGTCGCCACCGGTGCCCTGGAGTCGGTGGTGACACCGACGCTCCCGCTCCTGCAACGCGAGCTCGACATGAGCCCCGCCGAAGGGGCGCTGCTCAGCATCGTCCTGCTCATCACCGGCGCGCTCGTCACGCCGGTCGCGGGCAAGTTAGGCGACCGCTACGGCGGAAAACGGGTCCTGATCCGGCTGATGGCGGTGGTCTGCGCCGGCGGCCTGGTGTCCTCCGTGGCGCCGAACCTGCCCGTGCTGCTGCTCGGTCAGATACTGCAAGGGGCGATGGTGGGCGCGCTGCCCCTGTCGTTCATCCTGGTGCGCAAACACCTCCCCGCGGGCGAGTCGAAGGTGGCCATCGGGGTGGTCAGCGGGTTGTTCGTGGGCGGCGGAATGGCGGGGACGCTGTCGGCCGGGCCCGTGGCGGAAGGACTGTCCCGGCACTGGATGTTCGCGCTGCCGACGATCGCGGTCATCGGGGCCACCCTGCTGGTGAACAGGCTGATGCCCCATGATCCGCCGGGCCGTTCGGACGGCGCCGGAATCGACTGGCCGGGCCTGCTTCTCCTGAGCGGGACGCTGATCACGCTCATGCTCGTGCTCGCCCTCGCGCCCGACGTCGCCGCGCAGCCGCTCGTACTCGTCGCCCTCGTCGTCGTTCTGGCCACCTTCGCGACGGGATGGATCGCCGTCGAGCGCCGTGCGGCCTCGCCGATGGTCGATCTGGGCATGCTGGCGCGGCCGGCGGTCTGGAAGTCGTGCGTGCTGACGTTCGTGATCTGCGTCGGCACCTCGGTCGCCGTCTATCTCATCCCGCAACTGTTCGCCGTGGACTCCGACGCGTACGGATTCGGGGCCAGCGCCACCGCGATCGGCTTCTTCCTGCTGCCCGGCGCCGTGGCCGCGTCGCTCGCCGGGCCGATCGGCGGGGTCGGTGCGCGGCGTCTCGGCTCGCGTGCGGTGGTCACCGCCGGGATCGTCCTCATGGTCACCGCCCTCATCGCCCTGGCGGCCGTGCACACGGAGATCTGGCACCTCGTCGTCGGCAAGGCGGCGATCGCGCTCGCCAACGGCCTGTGCGTCACGGCGATGGTGACCAGCACGGCCACCTCCGTCGACCAGAGCGACACCGGCATCGCGACCAGCCTGGTCCTCGTCACCCGCGTGCTCGGCTACGCCGTGGGCGCACAGCTCAGCGGTGCGCTCCTCACTGCCGCCACCCCTTCCGGGTCGGACGTCCCGGCCGAATCCGCCTTCGTCACCGGCTTCGTCATCGCCGGTGCCGTCACGGCGCTGTCCCTCCTCGTCACCCGCACCATGAGCAAAGGAGTCAAGGAATGACCGGCACCGATCATCTGTCGAGGACCCATCACCTGTCGAGGGGCGCCCGAGAGGCGGATACGCGAGTCGGTGAAGGCCGTGTCCGGGATGCCCGAGGCGCCGCGCCGAGGCGCGAGGTCCTGATATCCGGGGCCAGCATCGCGGGACCCGCCCTCGCGTTCTGGCTGAACCGCCGCGGATTCGCGGTCACGGTCGTCGAGAAGGCGGGCGCGCTTCGCGGCGGCGGCTATCCCATCGACGTACGCGGCACGGCACGTGAGGTCGTCCGGAGGATGGGCCTCCTGCCGCGGCTGCGGGAGGCGCACATCGACCTGCGCCGGCTGACGTTCCTCGAAGGGGACGGCGGTGAAGTGGCCTCCATCAGCCCGCACGCCGTGACCGGCGGCGTCGCGGGACAGGACCTGGAGGTGCGGCGCGGGGACCTGACGGAGGCTCTCTACGCGGCGGTCCGTGACGACGTGGAGTTCTTGTTCGACGACTCCATCGACACCCTCGACCAGTCCGGTGACGGGGTCGACGTCACCTTCCGCGGGGGCGGCAGGCGTACGTTCGACATGGTGTTCGGCGCGGACGGTCTGCACTCGCGGACCCGCGAACTCGCGTTCGGCCCCGAGGAGCAGTTCCACCGGTACCTCGGCTACTGCTTCGCCGGGTTCACCGTGCGCAACACCTTCGGGCTCTCCCACGAGCTCATGATGTGGAACGACCCGGGGAGGGCCGCGGCGCTCTACGCCGTCGGGGACAACGACGACGTGCACGCCTTCCTGAACTTCGCGCACCCGGAGCCGCCGTTCGGCGCGTTCCGGAACCCGGACGCCCAACGGGACCTGGTCGCCTCGGTCTTCGCCGGCGCGGGATGGGAGGTACCGGGCATGCTGGCCGCCCTGCGCGACGCGGACGACCTGTTCTTCGACGCGGTCAGCCAGATCCGTATGCCCCGCTGGTCCAGCGGCAGGGTCGCGCTGGTGGGCGACGCCGCGTACGCGCCCTCGTTCCTCACGGGACAAGGCACCAGCCTCGCGCTCGTCGGCGCGTACATGCTCGCGGATTCCCTCGCCCACCGGGACCACGCGGCGGGCTTCGCGGCGTACGAGGCCGGCACCCGTGCGTTCGTGACCATGAACCAGGACCAGGTCGGCGAGGGCGACGCCACGCTCTTCCCCACCACCGCCGAGGCGTTGGAGCAGCGCAACGCCATGCTGCGCGGTCTCACGGCGATGCCCTCGGGCGAGGGCCGCTCGGCTCATTCGGCGCTCACGCTGCCCGCAGTCGAGCCGGTGTCATGAACCACTGTGATGCGCTGGGGCAGGCGTGCCGGGGACGGCGGCCGGGGAGAGGCCGGGGAGAGGCCGGGGAGAGAAGGAGACGATGACGGGATGACGCGTACCGAGTACTTCGACGACCCCGGCGCTCCCCGGCCGAACAGCCTCGTCGTGGCGGCCTCGGCCGTGGTCACCGATGAGCACGGGCGCGTTCTTCTCCAGCGGCGGCGGGACAACGGGCTGTGGGCCCTGCCCGGTGGCGGCATGGACATGGACGACTCGCTGCCCGGGACGGCCGTCCGCGAGGTCAGGGAGGAGACCGGCCTGGACGTCGAGATCACCGGCCTGGTCGGTACGTACACGGATCCGCGCCATGTGATCGCGTACGCGGACGGTGAAGTACGCAGGCAGTTCAACGTCTGCTTCACGGCGCGCGTCATCGGCGGCGACCTCGCGATCTCCGACGAGTCGACGGAACTGCGGTTCGTCGCCGCCGACGAACTGACGTCGCTGCCGATGCACCACACACAGCGGCTCCGGCTGCGGCACTTCCTGGAGCGGCGCTCGGCGCCCTATCTCGGATAACTCGTTTCCGTATCTCGGATAACTCGTTTCCGTCGCGCGGCACGGCTGGGCGAGCATGTCGGAATGAACAGTTCCGAGGCCGGGCTGATCCTGTTGTGCGGGCTTCCCGGTTCGGGGAAGACGACGCTGGCCAAGCGTCTGGCGCGCGAGATTCCCGCGGTGCGGCTGTGTCCGGACGAATGGCTGGCGGATCTTGGGGTCGATCTCTTCGACGAGGGGGCTCGGGACCGGCTGGAGCGGCGACTCTGGGTACACGCCAAGGAGCTGCTGCGGCTCGGACAGACCGTGATCCTGGAGTACGGCTTCTGGGGGCGCTCCGAGCGGGACGACAAGCGGTTGGCGGCGCGTGCGCTCGGCGTACCCGTCGAGCTGCACTACCTCTCCGCCCCCGTCGACGAGCTGTGCCGCCGCGTCGAGGCGCGCAGCCGGGAGGGCGGGCCGGGGGCCGTGCCGATCAGTCGGGCGTTGATCGAGGAGTACGTGACGCTCTTCCAGGAGCCCGACGAAGAGGAGCTGGGGCTCTTCGACGGCCCGCCGTCGGGCCGCCGTCGCCCCTCAGCCCCGGATCACCTCTCGCCCCGCGCGTAGCCGTCGAGTTCGCGGAGCCGGCGGCCGAGTTCGGCCACGCCGATCGCGGCCGCCAGGGGCGTGTCGCGCAGGGGCTCGGCGAGGGCCTCCTGGCTGTCGAGGAGGGTGCGGCGCCGGGCGTACCAGTCGACGGAGCGGGGCGGGAGCTGCCTGAGCTGTTCCCGCACGATGCCGACCAGTTCCTGGATGTCGGTGCGCAGTCGGGCGTCGAGGCGGGCGAGCTGTTCGACCGGCGGCAGGTCGTGGCAGGCGGACAGGGCTTCCTCTATGCGGGCGGAGCGTCCGGTGGCTTCGCCGGCGTGGTGTGGCTCCGTTGGCTGTTGCATGTCGACGCTCCGGGTCTGTGGTCGTCGGCCGTGCCCCGGTCCGTGCCCGCGGACGCGGGGGTTCTGCGGTCGGAACATGAGATGGGAGCTGGATGGCGGGTCTCCCGGATGACGGCGCGACGGGTGTTGAAGGAACCTTCGCCGGAAAGCGCTCGCAGAGATGCAGCCGGACGCCGGGACTTTCGTGTGCGCGGCTCAGTGGACTGCGGTGGTACGTGGAGGGGGCGTTCCAAGGCCCGCCCCTGCATCACGGGGGGCGGGGCGTTGCGCTCCAGCCAGCGAGCGCGGAGGAATACGGGCCGGCGTATCCGCCCCCCCCCACGGACAAGGCCGCTGGCGTCGGGGTGTGTGGTCAACGCCCGAAGCCAGCGGCTGTCGAGGTACCCGTCGGGGGTCGGGCGCCTCATTCTCTACTTCGTGCGGGGGCGCCGCACCGGATGCACCTCGACGGCTGCGATGTGACGGGCACATGACGGACAGAGCCGCGCGCAGGAGCCGACGCGCCCTCACTCGAAGAAGGGCGGCCCGCTCCCGAAGATCGCCACGGTAGCCGTGTTGACCGCCCGCTCCGTGAAGGTGAACGTGTCCTCGCCCCCGTCGGGCAGTCGGAGGTGCGGGCGCTCGTCCCGCTGGATGTCCCAACAGTCCTCAGCCGATGCGGCGGTGATCCGACCGCCAGTAGCGGCGGTTCTCCGTGACGGCGAGGGGAGGGACTGTCACCACCGCGGTGGTCCTTTCTCTGGCTGCAAGCCTGAGGTTGCAGCTCTTCGCGGTTCAGCCCCTCACCCCTTCCCCGCCCCCAGCGTCAGCCCCGCGATGAAGTGGCGTTGCAGGAGGAGGAAGACCAGGACCGTGGGGAGGGCTACCAGGACCGAGCCTGCGGCCAGGAGGTTGTAGTCCGTGAAGAATTGGCCTCTCAGGTTGTTCAGGGAGGACGTGATGGGGAGCTTCTCCGGGTTCGAGATGAAGATCAGGGCCCACAGGAAGTCGTTGTAGATCCAGGTGAATTCCAGGGTGGCCAGCGCCGCCAGGGCCGGGCGGCACAGGGGCAGTGTGATGCGCCAGAACTGGGTCCAGACCCCCGCGCCGTCCACGATCGCCGCCTCCAGGATCTCCTTCGGGAGCGTCCGCATGAAATTGGAGAGGACGAAGACGCAGAAGCCGATCTGGAAGCCGATGTTGACGATGATCAGGGCCCAGAAGGAGTCGTAGAGGGTGAGTGAGTCGGACATCCACCAGGGCAGCGGGATCTTCAGGAAGAGCGCGTAGAGCGGGGTGACGATGACCTGCGGGGGCAGCAGGTTGCCCGCGGTGAACAGCATCAGCAGGACCATTCCGCCGCGGATCCGCAGCCGCGCGACCGCGAACGCCACGAACGACGCGAAGAACAGCGTCACGATCACCGCGGGCACGGCGATCAGAAGCGTATTGGTGAAGTACTGGCCCATACCGGATTCGGTGTAGGCCTGGCGGTAGTAGTCGAAGGACAGGCGGTCGGGCCAGGAGAAGTAGCCGTGCTCTGCCGTCTCCTCGTAGGGACGCAGCGACGCGTAGACGGCCAGCAGGAGCGGGGCGAGGAAGGCGAGGGAGACGCCGGCCAGGAAGAGGGAGACGCCGAACCGGCCGCGCCGGGGCGGGCGTTGCGGGTCCGGGGAAGTCGACGGCTTCGCGGGCGCGCCGCCGCGGCCGGGGAATGCCGTGCGCAGGTCTGCGGTCATCGGTCGCGCGCACCTCGCAGCTCTTGGACCAGGAACGTCACGATGAATCCCAGGGAGACGGTGAGCAGGACGACCGCGATGGCCGAGCCGAATCCGATGCGGCTCGCCTCGCCGATGATGTTGTCGGTGATGAGCACGGAGAGCAGTTCGAGGCCGTTGCGGCCCTTGTTCACCGCGTACACGATGTCGAAGGCGCGCAGGGCCTCGATGACCGTGATCACGCCGACGATGACGTTGACGGGCCGCAGCGTCGGGAAAACGACGCGGAAGAAGGTCTGACGGGTGTTCGCGCCGTCGATCGCGGCCGCTTCCTTGAGGGCGGGGTCCACGGATTTCAGTCCGGCGAGATAGAGGATCATGACGTAGCCGGTGTGCCGCCAGCTCGCGGCGATCATCATCATCCAGATGTTGAGGTCGGAATCCCCCAGCCAGTCGATGGGATTCTGTTCATTGCCGAGGACGGTGTTGATGACGCCCTGGTCGGTGCCGAGGAGCAGTTGCGCCATGAACCCGACGACGGCGAGCGAGAGCACCACCGGCATGTAGAGAACGGACTGGTAGAAGCGGCTGAACCGCACGCCGCGGTCGATGAGGACCGCGAGGAGAAGTCCGAACGGCGTGGCCACGAGGCCGAGAAAGCCGATCCAGAGGAGATTGTGGCGCACGGCCGGCCAGAAGGCCGGATAGGTGTCGACGAGGCTTTCGTAGTTCTTTCCGCCCACCCACGTGATGTCGCCGATGCCGTCCCAGGACGTGAAGGACAGTCCGACGGAGGCGAGCGTCGGGCCCCAGATGACGACGGCTTCGATCAGGATCGGCAGGCCGAGGAGCAGGCCGAGGACGACGGTGTCGCGGCGTGTGAAGCGGGCGGGGCGGTGGCCCCGCCGGCCGGGCGCTTTACGGGGGCGACCTGCCCGGGTCTCCCTCATGGTCAGCCGACGTCCTGCGCGAAGATGTCCTTCTTCTGCCGCTCGATGCTGTTGCACAGGCCGTCGACGTTCTTCGGGTCGTCGATGAAGTCCTGGAGCGCCTTGATCATGACGGTCTGTGCGAAGTCGGGGCGGGTGTCACGGTCCAGGAACTGCGAGATCTGTTTGGCGCCGGAGACCAGTTCCGCCGACTTCTTCTGCAGCGGGCTGTACTTGGAGGTATCCGCGCCGTCGTTGACCGCGACGTTGTTCGGGTCGCCGGCCAGGTAGACGTCCTCGGCCTCGGGCGTGCCCAGCCATTTCAGGAGGTCCTTGCCGGCGTCGACGTTCTTGGCCTTCTTCGCGATCAGGAATCCGTCGATGGGCGCCTCCACCGCGTCCTGGCCGTGCGCCGGGTCGATCTCGGGGAACGCGAAGAAATCGATGTCGTCGCGTTCGTCCGCGGGGAACTGCTGTCCGGGGTGCGGCATGCCGAAGACGGCCATCCCGGTCTTGCGCTGCTGCAGTCCCTGCCCCGCCTCCTCCCAGGTACGGCCGAGTGCGCCCTTCTGGTAGTACGGCATCAGTTCGCGCCAGAGGTCGAAGACCTTCTTGACCTTGGTGTCGGTCCAGGATTCCTCGCCCGCCATCAGGCTCTTGTGGAAGTCGTATCCGTTGAGCCGCAGGTCGATGTAGTCGAAGGTGCCCATGGCGGGCCAGCCGTCCTTGTCGCAGAACGCGACCGGAATCCCGTCCTTGTGCATCCTCTTGGCGAGGGCGATGAACTCGTCCCACGTCTTGGCCTGTTCGTACCCCTGTTTCTCGAAGAGACTCTTGCGGTGGAAGACGGCCCACGGATAGTAGTAGTACGGCACGAAGTACTGCTTGCCCTCGTGCGTGGACTGGTCCTTCAGTGCCTGGGAGAACCCGCTGAAGCCCTTCCACACATCACTGTTGTCGACCAGCAGACCCTGCTCCGCGAAGTACTGCATGCGGTATCCGGCGAACCACATGAACACGTCGTCCGGTGTGGCCCGGAGATAGCGCGTGATGTTCTGCTGGAATTCGTTGTGCTCTGTGGTGCGGACCTCGACGGTCTTCCCGGTCTTCTTCTTGTACGCGTCGAAGGCGTCCTGGAACGCCTTCTTCGGTACGGCGTCCGAGGAGTTGGAGCCCATGGTGACCTCGTCCTTCTTGCCACCCGGCTTCTCACCACAGGCACTGAGCAGTGCGGGAAGCGTGACCGCCCCGGCTCCCGCGGCCGTGCCGCGCAGGAGATTCCGGCGGGACATCCGATGTCCTGTCATGGCGCCTGGCGCGACGGGACCGCTGAACGATGACTGTGCCATGTCCCCCTCCTCGGGGTTCAACCGAACACAACCGAACGCGAGGGTTGGATCTCACTCCCAAGAGGCACCGCAGTCAAGGGTTCCGGCGCCAGGCGACCGAACCGTTACTGCTCCTCTTCCAACAGAGTCCAACACGCCCTACCGTGAACGCGCAGCCATGACACGTGCATGCAAATCCCTCATCTTCCGCGAAACCGGAGGAACATCACCATGCGTCACCTGCCTTTACGTACCACCCGCCGAAGAGTGATCGGATCGCTGGCCACCGCCTTGCTCTGCGCAGGCGGCCTCGCCGCACCCGCCACGGCGCGCGACTCCGCCGAACCGGCCGCACCGGACCGGACAGCGACGGACAGATCCGCAACCGACAGATCCGCAACCGTCAGGACTGCCGCCGGCCCGACGACGTCCGGCAAGGCGGCCGCCGACCCCGCCGTGCGGCTCCCCGACGGTCTCGCGCTCACCCCGCCCATGGGATTCAACAACTGGAACTCCACCCACTGCCGGGCCGAGTTCGACGAGGCGATGGTCAAGGGGATCGCCGACATCTTCGTCGAGAAGGGCCTCAAGAAGGCCGGCTACGAGTACGTCAATCTCGACGACTGCTGGGCGCTGCCCGAACGCGACGCGAACGGCAAACTGGTCCCCGACCCGAAGCGTTTTCCCCACGGGATCAAGGCCGTTGCCGACTACGTCCACTCCAAAGGACTGAAGCTCGGCATCTACACCAGCGCGGGCACCAAGACCTGCAACGAGGCCGGTTTCCCCGGCGCGCTCGGCCATGAGCGCAGCGACGCCCAGCAGTTCGCCGACTGGGGCGTCGACTATCTCAAGTACGACAACTGCAACAACCAGGGCGTGGACGCCAAGCAGCGGTACATCGCGATGCGCGACGCGCTGAAGGCCGCCTCCGAGACCACCGGCAGGCCCATCGTCTACAGCATCTGCGAGTGGGGCGAGAACAAGCCGTGGGAGTGGGCGGCCGACGTCGGCCATCTGTGGCGCACCACCGGTGACATCAGCGACAACTGGGGCTCCATGTTGTCGATCATGAAGCGGAACCTGCAGCTGGCGAAGTACGCGGGGCCCGGCCGCTGGAACGACCCCGACATGCTCGAGGTCGGCAACGGCGGCATGACCGACACCGAGTACCGCACGCACTTCTCGATGTGGTCGATCATGGCGGCGCCGCTGCTCGTCGGCTCCGACCTGCGCAAGGCCTCCCCCGAGACCTACGAGATCCTCGGCAACAAGGACGTCATCGCCGTCGACCAGGACCCGCTGGGCAAGCAGGGCGAGGTCGTCTCCTCGGAGGCCGGCCGGTGGGTCGTCGCCAAGGAGATGAAGGACGGCAGCCGCGCCGTCGCCCTGTTCAACGAGACCGAGAGCGCCCAGCGCATCGCCACCACCGCGAAGGCCGTCGGCCTCCCCGGCGCCGACGGGTACACGCTGCGCGACCTGTGGCGGCACAAGAGCTACCAGACCGCGGGCGGCATCTCGGCGACCGTCCCCGCGCACGGCACCGTCCTGCTGCGCGTGTCGGCCGACGGCAAGTGGAGCACGCACCCGCCGGCCGTCGAACTCGGCCTGACCGGCGCCGACTTCTTCGAGGCGGGCAAGGCCACGCCGGTCACCACCTCGGTCGCCAACCTCGGCCGCGTGCCCGCCCAGCGGGTCACCGCTTCGCTCGGCGCGCCCGAGGGCTGGCGGGTGAAGGCGACCTCGCCGACCACCGCCCGTTCACTGGCGACCGGCAAGGCGCTGCGTACGTCGTGGCAGGTGACCGCGCCCGCGGGCACCGCACCCGGGTCGTACGACCTGGAACTGAAGGCGACGTACCGCTCGCCGAGCGGCGTGCGCGCCGAGAACGTCCTGCCGCTGTCCGTGCGCGTGGCCGTCGCGCCGCCCGCGGGGGCCTCGGCGCTCGGTGATCTGCCGTGGCTGTCGATGACCAACGGCTGGGGTCCCGTGGAGCGCAACATCAGCAACGGCGAGGGCGCGCTCGGTGACGGCAAGCCGATCACCATCGGCGGCAAGGTGTACGCCAAGGGGCTCGGCGCGCACGCCGAGAGCAACGTCGCCTACTACGCGGGCCGTTCCTGCGAGAAGGTCACCGCGGACGTCGGCGTCGACGACGAGACCCTCACCGGCGGCACGGTCGCCTTCGAGGTCTGGGCGGACGACAAGAAGGTCGCGTCGACGGGTGTCCTCACCAACGCCATGCCCGCGCAGGCGCTCTCCGCGGACGTGACCGGCGCCCAGGTCGTCCGCCTCGTCGTCACCGACGGCGGCGACGGCATCTACGCCGACCACGCGGACTGGGCGGAGGCGACGCTGACCTGCTGAGGGACGGCCGGGGCGGGGGCCGGGGTCACGCCCACGGGCCGAGCGCTACGGAGCCACCGGACTACGGGATTCCGCGTGCCCGGCACCCGCCCCGGCACCGGCACCCGCTCCGGCCGCAGCGCCCGCCCCGGCACCGGCGTCGGCGCCGGCCGCCCCCCGCCCGCTCCCCAGCGC
>NZ_LIRJ01000349.1 GCF_001419745.1 Streptomyces silaceus
CAGCAGAGTTCACGTACGAGTGCGGGTGCGCGTGACGTCGGCGAGGTGGTCGTCACCGGGTCGGGTGCGGTGCGCGGCAGGACGCTCGCCCCGCAAGACGGCCGCGAGACCGGCCCGTTGCGCAGTTTCCAGGGCATCCCCTACGCCGCCCCGCCCACCGGCGACCGCCGCTGGACCGCGCCCCGGCCGCCCGCCCCCTGGACCGGCGTACGCGAGGCGACGGCCCCCGGCGCGCCCTGCGCGCAGCCCGTCGGCCTGCCGGTCGGCAAGCCCAGCGAGAGCGAGGACTGCCTCCATCTCAACGTCACCGCGCCCGCCGCGACCGACGGCAGGCGCCCCGTGATCGTGTGGATCCACGGCGGCAGCCTGATGTACGGCACCGGGGACATGTACGGACCCGAGCGGCTGGCCGCGGGCGGCGCGGTCGTCGTGTCGATGAACTACCGCCTGGGCGTGCTCGGTTTCTTCGCCGACCCCGCCCTGCCGGGCGCCGAGGGCCTCGGCCTCCAGGACCAGCAGGCGGCGCTGCGCTGGGTACGGGCCAACGCCGCGGCCTTCGGCGGCGACGCCCGCAACGTCACGGTCATGGGCGAGTCGGGCGGCGGCTACAGCGTCTGCGACCACCTCGCCTCGCCCGCGTCGGCCGGCCTCTTCGACCGCGCCGTCGTGCAGAGCGCCCCGTGCGCCACCGGCGGCACGCGATCGAGGGCGGAGGCGGCGGCCGACGCCCGCCGGGTCGTCACGGCGGTGGGCTGCCAGCGCGACACGGCGGCCTGCCTGCGCCGCACGCCGGTGGCCGAACTCCTCAAGGCGTACGGTCCGTTCAACGAACCGCGCCCCGTGGCCGGCACGAAGCTGCTGCCGCGCACACCCGAACAGGCCCTGCGCACCGGGCGGTTCCACCGCGTGCCGGTCCTGATCGGCGTCAACCGCGACGAGGAGCGCGGCATGGTCCTCGGGGAGGAACTCGCGCCGGGCGGCGGCCCGATGAAGCCGGAGCGGTACGAGCCCGCCGTGCGCGAGCAGTTCGGCGACCGGGCCGACGAGGTGCTGCGGCGCTACCCGCTCTCCGCCTACCCCTCGGCGGGCGAGGCGCTGGCCGCGGCCGGCACGGACGCCAGGTGGTCGGTGCCGACGCTGGACACCGCGCGGCTGCTGGCGCGGTGGACGCCGACGTCGATGTACGAGTTCGCCGAGCGGGACACCCCGTGGTTCACGGGCTACCCGGCCCCGAGCTTCGCCCCGCGCGCCCAGCACATGTCGGAGCTCGCCTACCTCTTCGACCTGGCCCTCTTCGAGGACGTACGGCCCGGACAGGCGGCCTTCCGCACCCGGATGATCTCCACGTGGGTCGGCTTCGCGAGGAACGGCCGCACGGACTGGCCCGCCTTCCGGGGCCCGGACGGCCACGTCCAGGCGCTCGCCTCGGGCGGCGACGGCCGTACGGACTTCGCGACGGAGCACGCGTACGGGTTCTGGAAGGGGAACGGGACGGGGCGCTGACGTGATGAGGGGGGGCGGAGGTGTGGTGGCGGGGACGGGACGGGTACCTGAGCCGCGTCACCGTCCCCGCCACGGGGGAACGGAGTCGGGACGGGCACCTGAGACCCGTCCCGTCCCCGTCACCGGGAACGGACGGCGGGGCGCCACCGGGAGTCAGCGATGACCGGTGGCGCTCCGCGTCCGGGTAGGGGTACGGCCCTCAGGAGCAGGACGTGAAGAAGTGCTTCCAGCCGTCGGTCGGCATCGACGGCGGCTCGGCCGGGGTGCCCCAGGTGCCGTACTTCTCGTACAGGTCCTGGTCGTACTTGCCGGGCCCGGTGCCCTGCTTGGACGCGCGCACGTCCCGCTCCCACACGCCGTCACCGGCGTTGGACAGCATCGCGAGGTCCGGGTAGGCGTCGCCGCCGTAGTTGGCGACCCGCAGCTCCTTGACCTCGCGGGAGTCGCCGATGTCGAGCTTCTTGGGGGCGGCCGAGCCGAGGTTCGCGCGCTTGAGCGGGCCGGGGCGGAACTCCGCGACGCGGGCCGTCGCCGGGTCGTCGACACCGGACGGCTTCACGATGTTGACGACCACGTCCAGCTTGCCGTCGCCCTGGAAGTCGGCGACCGCGGCGGTGGCGACCTCGCCGGTCTTCGCGCCGACCAGCTTGCGGACGGACTGCGCGGTGCCGAACGAGCCGTCGGCCTTGCCCCACTGGACCGTCATCTTGACGCCGGTGTGGCCCGGGTTGGAGATCTTGTCCCGGATGCCGTCACCGTCGAGATCGCCGAGCAGCGTCGTGGCGCCGGACAGGCACGGGCCCGCCGCCCGAGCCGCGGCACCGGCCCGCCCCGCGTCACCGGACCCCGGCGCTGCGGCCGCGCTGGCCTGGTAGCCGGCGACGGTCAGGGTCAGGGCGGCGGCCGCGGTCGACGCGGCGATCAGACGTGAGCGCTTGCGAAGCATCTACGTACTCCCATGTCGTTGCTGAGGAAACGTGCCGTGTCCGGCTCCTCGCCACGCCGCGTGCAGTCGTTCGCGATGTGGGACGTGGGGAACTCTCGGACGAACACGGCTCAAGACTGCGGTGCGGTACGCCCAAGCCGCCAGGAACATCCGGCATTTGGGGACGCTGGAACGCCAAGAAGCGCTCTGAGCTGGGGAAATGCGGGGTGCCTGGAATGCGGATGTGGGACGGTGGGCACCCGGACCGCACGCGGCGCCCGCCGGTTAGTATCCGAACCATGGCCCTGACGATGGACGAGGTGGACCTGTTCGAAGCCTCCAGGCCCCGGCTGGAGGCCATCGCGTACCGCATGCTCGGCTCCTCGGCCGAGGCGGAGGACGCCGTGCAGGAGACGTTCCTGCGCTGGCAGGCCGCCGACGCCGAGCGCGTCGAGGTCCCCCGGGCCTGGCTGACGAAGGTCCTCACGAACCTCTGTCTCAACCAGCTCGCCTCGGCCCGCGTGCGCCGCGAGACGTACGTCGGCCAGTGGCTGCCCGAGCCGCTGCTCGACGGCGACCCGATGCTCGGCCCCGCCGACACCGCCGAGCAGCGCGAATCCGTCTCGTACGCGGTCCTCGTCGTCCTGGAGCGCCTCTCGCCGAACGAGCGCGCGGTGTACGTGCTGCGGGAGGCCTTCGACTACCCGCACCGCGAGATCGCCGCGATCCTCGACATCACCGAGGCCTCCAGCCAGCAGATCTTCCACCGCGCCAAGAAGCACGTCGCCGACGGCCGGGCCCGTACCGAGATCGACGAGGCGGCGGCGCGGCGGGTCATCGACGAGTTCCTCACGGCGGCGACCAGCGGCCGGACCGAGCCGCTCGTGCGGCTGCTCACCCAGGACGCCATCGCGGTCGGCGACGGCGGCGGCAAGGTCCCGGCGCGGGCCAAGGCGTTCGAGGGCGCGGTGGCGGTCGCGACGTTCATGCGGGGCCTGTTCAAGCCGAGCCGGGCGAAGCGCGACCTGGCGGGCGGTTCGCCCGAGGTGTACGTCGAGACGGCCAACGGCAGGCCCGCCATCGTGGCGCTCGTCGACGGCCGGGTCATCGGCGTGATGTGCCCCGAGATCACCGACGAGGGCATCATCGCGTTCCGCAGCCAGGTCAACCCCGACAAGCTGGAGCGGGCGACGCGGCGCTGGGCGGCGACGGACCACGGGGAGCCCCTGCTCCACGCCTTCTGAGCTCCATGCCTTCTGACGCCTCCGTACCGCCCCTTCCCTTGATGTGACCGGCGTCACATCGAACTCCTGTCAGGAAACGGCGGGCCACCCGGTTCAAGGGGTGAATCCGATCCGCCGGAGAGCGTGGAAGACAGGAGCAGGGACATGCAGCAGCACCGCATCGTGGTCATCGGAGCCGGCTACACCGGAGCGAGCGCGGCGGGCCGGCTCGCCAGGCGCCTGCGCCGGCAGGACGTCGCGATCACTCTCGTCAACGCCGAGGCCGACTTCGTCGAGCGCGTCCGGATGCACCAGCTGGCGACGGGCCAGGACCTCAAGCCGCGCCCGTTCGCCGCGATGTTCGCGGGCACGGGGGTCGAGCTGAAGCTGGCGCGGGTCACGGCCGTGGACGCGGAGAGCAGGACGGTGAGGGTGAGGGGGGTGTCGGACACGGGGGTGTCGGACACGGGGGTGCCCGGGGCCGCCGAGGAGACGCTGGAGTACGACACCCTGGTCTATGCCCTGGGCAGCGGCTGGAACGACCACGGGGTGCCGGGGGCGGCCGAGCACGCGTACGACATCGCGGGCCGTCCGGGCGCGCTGAGGCTGCGCGAGCGCCTGGCCGGACTGCGGGCGGGCGAGCCCGTGGTCGTGGTGGGCGGCGGCCTGACCGGCCTGGAGGCCGCGACGGAGATCGCCGAGGCGCGCCCGGAGCTGCGGGTGGAGCTCGCGGTCCGCGGCGAACTGGGCGACTGGCTGTCGGCGAAGGGCCGCGGACACCTGCGCAAGGTCGTGGACCGGCTGGGCATCACGGTCCACGAGAACACGGAGGTGACGGCGGTGGCGGCGGACCGCGTCACCACGGCGGACGGCACGGAGGTCCGGGCCGCGGCCACGGTGTGGACGACGGGCTTCGCGGTGCACCCGATCGCGGAGGCGACGACGCTGGAGGTCACGGAGGCGGGCCAGATCGTGGTCGACGGGACGATGCGGTCGACGTCGCACCCGGACGTGTACGCGATCGGCGACGCGGCGATGGCGATGGGCCCCGGCGACAAGCCGCTGCGCATGTCCTGCGCGACGGGCACGCCGATGGCGTGGCAGGCGGCGGACGCGATCGCCGCCCGCCTGACCGGCGGCAAGCTGCCGAAGACGCCGATGCGGTACTTCAACCAGTGCGTCTCGCTGGGCCGCAAGGACGGCCTGATCCAGTACGTCACGGCGGACGACCGCGCGGTGAACGCGGCCCTGACCGGCCGCTTCGCGGCCCGCTACAAGGAACTGGTCTGCAAGGGCGCGGCCTGGGCGGTCGCGAACCCCCTCCTGGGCCTCCCGACCCGCCCCCGCCCGCTGATCACGCGCGAGCGGCCGGCCGAGAACACGGACGCGCCGCTCAAGGCGGCGGCGTAGGAGCTCAGTCGCGGTGAGGGTGACGGGATGGTCGGCGGCAGCGACTAGCCTGCCGCCGCAGCCCGACACCAGGAGCCAGAATGCAGCCCGAGAACACAGCGGACGGAACCGATCACCCCACGAGGGACCTGCGCACGCTGATACCGGAGTACGAGACCCTGGCCAGGCGGACGACGGTCCTGAACCCGGAGCCGGCCACGCCGGACGTGAGCGAGAGCTCGCTGGGCGGCAAGCTCCTGTGGCCGGCGGACGAGCCGTGGCCGTCCTGCGCGCAGGACGGCCACTGGACGTTCGGCCCGGACCTACGCAACCGCACGGAGATCGTGCCGGGCGAGGTCCCGATGGTCCCGATCCTCCAACTGTTCGCCCGGGACGTCCCGGACGTCGACTTCCCGGAGGGCAAGGACGTCCTCCAACTCACCTGGTGCGCACTGATCCACGACGAGGACGAGGACGAGAGCCCCGGCCCGGTGGTGCCGCGCCTGTACTGGCGCAACGAGGCGGAGGTACGGGCGGGAGGCCTGCTGACGGACCCGCCGGAGGCAGGCGAGGGAGAGTACGACGAGGACAACACGCCCACGCCCTCGACCCTGTCCCCCACTCCCGCCCTCGACTACCCGAGCCGCTGGGACCTCCCCCAACCCCTCAAGGACACCTGGGAACCCCGCTTCCGGAACGAGTCGGGCCAAACGGTGTGGCCCCCCGACGGAAACGTCATCGGGACAAAGGCGGGCGGCTGGCCGGCCTGGATCCAACCGGCATCCTGGCCGACCTGCGCCAACGCCCACACGATGGACCACCTCCTGACGATCACAGGAGACATCCAACTGGGCGACTGCGGAGGCATCTACCTCTTCCACTGCGTCACGTGCCCAACCCACCCCTGGACCTGGCGCTCGGACAGCCACTGACCCGGCCAGGCGAACCCGGCACCACTCCCACCACTTCCGCCTCTCCCACCAGGGCGAGAACTGCTGTGACTCCCCGGGCACTTCGGGAAGCCACCGCTCGGCACACGACGCCCTCGGATCTTCTGGCAGTGACGTCGGCCGGTGGCGTCCCGGCAGGGAGGCATGTTGCCTCTGCACGTCTTGGGGGCCGGGCATACTGCCGGTATGGGCACGGATCCACTGGACGCGGAGTCCGCCACGTACGACGGCGCACAGTCCGAGGACTTACGCAGGCAAGCCGCCCACGCACCGCGACGGGCGATCGACGAGCGGGATCGGGCCGCTGACGCCCGCGAGGCCGCCGCTGACAGGCGTGAAGCCGTTGCCGACGAGCGGGAAGCCCTCGCCGACGAGCGGGAAGCCCTCGCCGACAAGCGGGAAGCCCTCGCGGGCGCGTGGCAGGACAAGCTCGCCGCGTGGGAGAGGCGTCTGGACATACGGAGCCGTGCGGCCGGGGAGTCGACTCCGAGCGTGCGGGACCGCTCGTACGAACAGATCGTCCGGTGCCAGGGGCTGCTGTCGGCCAGCCAGGAGCGGCTGGAGCGCAGCGAGGCAGCACTGCGGCGCGCGAATGAGACGGACCTGCGGGAGCAGGACGTGGTCAACCGGGAGATCCGCGTCGCCCTCGCCCAGATGGCCATGCGGGGCCCGACGTCACTCCAGGCCCTGCAAACCCGTGCCGACCGGCTTCGGGAGCAGGCCACGGCGGCGGCAGAGGCGCTGGCGGAGGCCGAGGACGCGGTGGCCCGCGAGCACGAACGCCGGGACCACGCCCAACAGACCACCGAACACCGACAACGCGCGGACCGGGCCCGCACGGCGGCCGACACCCTGCGCACCGCCCCACCACCACACGAAGACGAGGACAATCCCTCCGCGCTCCCCCACTGACACCGACGACCACGACGAGGACCGCCGGCCGCCCCCCACCGCGTCCGCACAACAAAGAACCCCCGGGTCCATGACCTGGGGGTTTCATATGGAGCGGGTGACGAGAATCGAACTCGCACTCTCAGCTTGGGAAGCTGATGTTCTACCACTAAACTACACCCGCGAAAGACGCCGCCTGGAGCGGTGTCGTGACGTCGCACACTGTACCTCATACCGGGCCCCGGGCGCTCTCGCCGTGGGGCCCGAGCGCTGTCCGGGAGGTGGATGCGCCGTGCGGGGCGAGGGAGTTGGGGCGTACCGTTGAAAGTGGTCGTGCCGCTTGGAGCGGCGTCCCTTTCATACCGTAATGTGGCCTTTCGTCGTCGGCTCGTAGAGCGGGTCAGGGCGAGTCAGTACGAGCTCAACTACGGCTTTGGGGAAGGGACTCGAGGACTTGATGGAGCGCACCGTCGTCCGATGTGCCGAAGGGCACGTGTTCAGCACCGCTTCGTTCCCGATGCAGCAGGCCGACCGGCTCGGTCCCGGCCGGCTCATCCGGTGTCCGCGGTGTGCCCGGCTGCGGCACGCCGTGCCCGTGGTGTCGCAGAAGCGGTAGCTGCAGCGGCAGCGGCAGCGTCGGTGGCAGCGCCGGCGGCGGACACGGAGACCGCAGGTCACGATCGTGGGCAGTGAGGCGCGCGGGGCCCGTCCGATGTGGGACGGCCCGCGCGCTCTGCGTATCCTCGGTGCGTGCTTCTCTCAGACAAGGACATCCGGGCCGAGATCGACTCCGGGCGGGTGCGGATCGACCCGTACGACGAATCCATGGTGCAGCCCTCGAGCATCGACGTGCGGCTGGACCGCTACTTCCGGGTGTTCGAGAATCACCGGTACCCCCACATCGACCCCTCAGTGGAGCAGGCCGACCTGACGCGGCTCGTGGAGCCCGAGGGCGACGAGCCGTTCATCCTCCACCCCGGGGAGTTCGTGCTCGCCTCGACGTACGAGGTCATCACGCTGCCCGACGACCTCGCCAGCCGACTGGAGGGCAAGTCGAGCCTCGGGCGGCTCGGGCTCGTCACGCACTCCACCGCCGGGTTCATCGACCCCGGCTTCTCGGGGCACGTGACCCTTGAGCTGTCGAACCTCGCCACGCTGCCGATCAAGCTCTGGCCGGGCATGAAGATCGGGCAGCTGTGCATGTTCCGGCTCACCTCGCCCGCCGAGGCCCCCTACGGGTCGGAGCGGTACGGGTCTCGTTATCAGGGGCAGCGCGGGCCGACCGCCTCCCGGTCCTTCCTCAATTTCCATCGGACGCAGGTGTGACATCCAGCATGAGTGACGTGCGCGAGAACCTTACGTACGAGAAGTTCGGCGGCGCTGTGCGCGAGCTCGCGCAGACCATCGCCGACGACGGGTACCAGCCGGACGTCGTGCTGTCGATCGCCCGCGGCGGTGTCTTCGTCGCCGGCGGGCTCGCCTACGCCCTCGACTGCAAGAACATCCACCTCGTGAACGTGGAGTTCTACACCGGCGTCGGGACCACGCTGGAAATGCCCGTCATGCTGGCGCCCGTGCCCAACGCGATCGACTTCACCGACAAGAAGGTCCTGATCGCCGACGACGTCGCCGACACCGGGAAGACGCTCAAGCTCGTCCACGACTTCTGCCTCGACCACGTCGCCGAGGTCCGGTCCGCCGTGATCTATGAGAAGTCGCACTCCCTCGTGAAGTGCGAGTACGTCTGGAAGCGCACCGACGAGTGGATCAACTTCCCCTGGAGCGTCTTGCCGCCCGTCGTGAAGCGGGACGGGCAGGTTCTCGACGCCTAGCCGCGCCAAGGCGCAGCGCGTACGAGTGGGCCCCGGCCGGACGTCAGCGTCCGGCCGGGGCCCACTCGTACGCGTGCTCGTCTGCGCGCCCGTCTGCGCGCCCGTCTGCGCGCTCACGCGGTCCTAGAACGTGCCCAGCTTCACGATCGCCAGGATCGCCAGCAGCTGGATCGCCGACGCGCCCAGCGCCTTCGGCCACGGCAGGTCGTGGGACTTGCTCACCATCGTGGTGAGCAGCGCGCCCGCCGCGAGCCAGGTCGCCCAGCCGAGCAGCTGGACGAAGGGCTGGCCGCCGCCGAGGAACATCGCCACGATCACGCGGGGCGCGTCCGTGAGCGACATGATCAGCATGGACAGGCCGACCGTCGGCTGCCAGGCGCCGTCACCGCCGAGCTGGCGGGCCAGCGTGTGCGTGACCACGCCCAGGATGAAGGCGCTGATCGTGATCGCGACGCCGGTCGTCAGGACGTACGGGACCGCCGCGGACAGCGTCGCGTTGATCGCGTCCGAGCGGGCGTCGTCGAAGCCGAAGATCGCCAGCAGGCCGTAGAGGAACGTCACGATGACGGCCGGGGGCCACATCGCGTAGTCCCGCATCTGCAGGAACGTGGGGCCCGGTCGCGTCACGATGCCGCGCAGCAGGTCCTTCCAGTGCAGGCGGGGGCCCACGGGCGGGGCGGGCGCCTGGCCGGCACGGTACGTGTCGCCCTGGGAGTAGGGGTCCTCGCCGATGGAGAAGGCCTGGGTGTGTCCGGGGTTGTTGGCCGCGTACGGGTCGTAGCCGCCCTGCGGGGCGTTGCCGTGGGCGTCGGGGCCGAAGTACTCCGGCTCGCCGTGCTGGCCGCCCGCCTGGGGCCACTGCTGGCCACCGCCCCCGCCGTACTGGGGGCCGCCCCCGCTGTACTGCGGGCCGCCTCCGTACTGGTTGCCGCCTCCGCCGTACTGCTGCGGGTTCGGAGGCGTGGGTGGGTAGCCGTACGACGGGCCGCCCTGGGGGGCCTGCTGTCCGTACGGCTGCTGCCGCGGTTGTTGTTGCGGTCGCGGTTGCGGGGCGCGGTTGTCCCGGCCGCGTCCGATCCTGAATCCAGCCACGAATCGAACGTACCTGGTCTTGGGGGGTGGGGGCGTCCCTCCTCGGGAGGAGACCGCCTTTGCGGCCGACCTGTGACAACCCTTAGGGGATCCCTGACGGGACAGCCACAGGGCCGGTCACAGATCGGTCGCGTGCGTGCGTACGCGAGTACGTCCATCAGTACGCACGTCTGTCCGTACGTCCGTACGTCCGTACGTCCGTCCTTCCGTACTTCTCAGCGGCGCAGCACCGCTCCGTACATCGTCGCGTCCGAAGAGGCGGGCTGGTCCAGGGAGTTGGGGGTGATCACCGAGACGGCGGACGGGGCGACCGAGGGGAGGTTCCAGACGCCGCCCGAGGAGGCGTTCTCGCCGGGCGCACCGACCGAGAGGTCCGGGCGGCCGTCGCCGTCGTGGTCCGCGGTGGCGAGCGCCGCGCCGAAGCGGTCGCCCTTCTCGGCGACGCCGGGGATGCCGGGGGAGTCCTGCTGGTACGCGACCGCGGAGGCCTTGCCGGCGGCGTCCAGGATGCCGTTCGCGCCGCCCTTCAGGACGGTGACGGAGCCCGCGCCCGCCGCGCTGCCGATGGCCTCGCCGGGGGCGCCCGCGATCAGGTCGTCCTTGCCGTCGCCGTCGATGTCGGCGACCGCGAGGGCGTTGCCGAAGTCGTCACCCTTTTCGGCGACACCCGGGACACCCGGAGTGTCCTGGTTGAGGGTCTGGCCCTTCCATATGGGCTCGTCGCCGCCCCCGTAGTGGATGTGGATGCCGCCGCCCTTGGCGGTCTCCTCGGGGCCGCACGGGTCGTCGATGTTCTCGTCGGCGATCTCGCGGCAGTTGCCGAGGGCGAGGTCGTCCTTGCCGTCGCCGTTGAAGTCGCCCACGGCCAGCGCGTTCGCGGCGCTGTTGTCGCTGCTCCAGGTCAGGCCGAACCGGTACTCGTCCTTCATGTACCGGAAGAGCTGCACGTGGGACTGGGTGTAGGGCTGGTTCTGGGTGTAGAAGGCGACGGCCAGCTCGGGGCGGCCGTCGGAGTCGAAGTCGCCGGTCGACAGGACGGGGGCCCGGCCGCCCATGCGGTCGCCCATGAGGATGTCGGTGCGGGCGACGAGCGGGTGGCTGTTGTAGACGACCTTGTCCTTGGCGCCGATCGCCAGGTCGACGTCCGTGTCGCCGGTGAAGTCGGCGGCGACCAGGGCGTTTCCGTACGCGGCGCCCGCCGCGTCGCCGCGGGCGGCCGTGTTGGCCGTGGCGAAGCCGTCGCCGGTGCCGTAGAGGACGGTGACCGAGCCGGCGTCCGCCTTGGTGTCGATGTCCTCGCCGGGCGCGCCGATGACGAGGTCGGCGTACTGGTCGTCGTCGATGTACGCGGTGGTGACGGCGCCGCCGAAGCGGTCACCGGCCTCCGGGGTGCCGGGGACCTCGACGGTGGCCTGCGTGATGCGGCGTACGCCGTTCGAGCCCGGGCCGTTCTCGCCGCCGAAGGTGACGCTCACGTAGCCGGCCTTGCGCTTGCCGTCGACGGTGCCGCTCGGCACGCCGACGGCCAGGTCGGCGTACCCGTCGCCGTTGAAGTCGCTCTTCAGCGCGGCGGGTCCGGTGGGCCCTGCGGCGCTCGCGCCGGCCGCCACGGGCAGCGTGAGACCGGTCGCGGCCAGGGCGGTGGCGGCGGCCAGGGCGAGTGTGCGTACGCGCACGGGGGTGCTCCAACTCTTCGATGGGAGAGGAGGCTTGGCCGCCACGCGGAGGGACGTGGTGGCCAAGCCGGTACTTCATCTGTGTGACATGCGGGGTTGGCGGAGGGTTGTGTTCCGCATCGCGGCGCGCCCCTCGGCCCGCGGAGCAGTGCGGCCCGCGAAGCGGTTCGGTCCGCGGAGCAGCTCAGTCCGCGAAGTTCAGCCCGAGCCGTGCCGAGCCCGTCGCCGAGATGCCCACGGTCGACGTGTAGACGCCCGACGTGCCCGAGAGGGTGCCGTTCGCCTTGCTGGTCAGGGGGTAGAAGGCGCCGTTCTCGCCGTTCTCGCCGGACGCGCCGACGGTGATGTCCCCGCGGCCGTCGCCGTTCAGGTCGTCGACGTGGACGTCCGAGCCGAAGAAGTCGTACTTCTCATGGGAGTTGGGGACACCCGGGGTGTTCTGGCCGAGCAGGACCGCGCCCTGCGTGGACAGGCCGGAGCCGTCCGCCTTGCCGTAGAGGACGGTGACCGCGCCCGCGTCGACGACGCCGTCGAGGTCCTCGCCCGCCGAGCCCACGACCAGGTCGAGGTGGCCGTCGCCGTTGATGTCGCCGAGGTCGAGCTCGTTGCCGAACGAGTCGCCCTTCTCGCCCGAGCCGGGCACGCCCGCGGTGTCCTGCGTGAAGACCTGCGTGTCGCCGTAGGGTCCGGTGGCGGCACCGTGCACCACGTACACCGAACCGCCCTTGTTGGCGCCGGAGATGCCGTCGTCCCACTCCAGGCCGATGACGACGTCGCCGTACCCGTCGCCGTCGGTGTCGCCGACGTCGGTGATGACGCCGCCGGGCAGCCGCTGCTGGTTCGCGGTGCTCAGGCCGTTCGCCGTGCCGGGCACCCAGAGGTTGGCGTTCTCGCCGTCCGCGGTGGAGTAGCCGTCGACGACCAGGTCGTCCCTGGCGTCGCCGTTCACGTCGCCGGAGCGCAGGTTGAAGGGCCCCGCGCCCTCGCCGCTCGCGACGGCGGGCTTGATCGTGTAGCGGCCCTCGCCCGCGCCGGTGGAGCGGGAGATGCCGCCGCTGACGACGTCGATGGTGGCCGCGCCGGAGCGGGCGCCGATGGCGAGGTCGGTGGCGCCGTCCCCGTCGAAGTCGCCGGCCTCGATGGGCGCGCCGAAGAAGTCGTGCCGGGCCGGGCGCGGGTCGTCCACCGTGGTGCCGCCGGAGAGTCCGCCCGGTGAGCCCCACAGGACCTGCACGGTGCCGCCGTTGGTGTCGCTGCCGACGTCCTCGCCGGGCGCGGCGACGGCCAGGTCGTCGTAGCCGTCGCGGTCGAAGTCGCCGTACGCGGTGTCCGTGCCGAAGCCGTCGCCCTTCTCGGCGGTGCCGGGGACGCCCGCGCTGTTCTGGCCGAACGTCTTGTGGCGCAGCGTGGATCCGCCGTACGTGACGGTGACCTGGCCCGCCTGGTCCTTGCCGCCGACGTTCGCGGAGGGCGCGGAGGTGGCGAGGTCGGGGACGCCGTCGCCGTTGAAGTCGGCCTCGTGGGCGGAGAGTCCGCCGGCGGGCGCGGCGGTGGCC
>NZ_LIRJ01000035.1 GCF_001419745.1 Streptomyces silaceus
GCCTCGGCCGCCCCGGCCACACCGGCCGCCCGCGCCTTCGACACACTGTGGACCGGAAGCACGCTCAGTCCCCAGCCGCCGGCCGCGACCGCGCCCTCCAAGGCGCCCGCGTCGGGTGCGAAGGCGAGCCGCAGCACGCCCCACCACCACAGCGCGCCGAAGACGAGGGCGGGCACCCAGCGCACGACTCGCCATGTCACGGCCGTCCCGTTCACGGCTGCCACCAGCTGCCACCTCCCGCCCGACGCGAGGCCGACGCTAAACGCCGGGGTTCACTCCACGGGAGGGCGCACCGCCGGCACCGGAGGCACCACGGCGCACACACCGCGACACCACCGCGCCGACAGCGCCCTCACGCGGCTCCACACGCCCCCTCGGCCCTTCCGGCCGGCCCTGGGGCCCTGGGCTCGCCCCAAGGACTCGGCGACAGCTCAGCCGCCGCTCAGCTGTTCTCCGCCTGGAACATCCAGTGATGCTTCTCGAGGTCGGCCGTGATGCCGATGAAGATGTCCTGGCTCACCGGGTCCGCCTCGCCGGTCGCCTCGACCCGCTCACGCATCCGCGTGATCACCGCGCCGAGCGCGTCCACGAGCGTCCCCACCGCGTCCGCGTCCTTGACCCAGCCCTCGGAGACCTTCCCGATGCCGCTGCTCTGCGCGACGGTCGCCGCGCGCCCGTCGGGCGAGACACCGAGCGTGGAGGCGCGCTCCGCCACGGTGTCGGAGTGCTGCCTGGCCGTGTCCACGACCTCGTCGAGCTGAAGGTGTACGGAGCGGAAGCGCGGACCGACCACGTTCCAGTGGATCTGCTTGGCGACCAGGGACAGGTCGACCAGGTCCACCAGAGCACCCTGCAGCGCCTCCGAGACCGTCTTCAGATCCCCGTCGGACAGCGGGCTCTTCACGACGTACATGTGTCTCCTCCAACTCACGAGCGAATGCGAGAAATACTCATCAACCATGGCACATATGAACCAATGAGGTCGATTCGTGGATTCCGGATCGCCTCGGACGACATCGCCACCGACTCGGACAACGGTCGCCCCAGACAAAACGGAAGCCCCTGCCGGGTACCCGGCAGGGGCTTCCACACACCTGAATGCTCAAGCAGAGCGCAGCTCAGTACCGCACGGCCCGCCGGAGCGGGCGCGGCACGGCGTCACGCCGCGACGACGTCGACCGCCTCCGCAGGTGCCTTGATCGTGACCCGTTCCGGTGGCACGCCGGCCACGGAGACGGAATTGAGCATCGGGCGAACCGGTGCGCGCACCGGTTCCGTGACCGCTGCAGACTCAGCCAGCTCGGCGAGCGACAGTTCATCGCTCACTTCACGCATGAGCTCGGACATCCGTACGTCAAGCGCGTCGCAGATCGCGGAAAGCAGCTCGGAGGAAGCCTCCTTCTGCCCCCGCTCCACCTCGGAGAGATAGCCGAGCGAGACTCGGGCGGACGAGGAGACTTCGCGCAGAGTACGGCCCTGGCGCTGGCGCTGCCGACGCAGCACGTCACCCAGCAGGCGACGGAGCAGAATCATCGGTGGCTCCCTCCTCGGACCGCGTAGCCGCATCCTTCACGCCCCACCGTACCGCCTCGCGCGGCGGCCGTGCGGGGAGCGATGTCGTGTTCACTCAGGGCTGCAAACATCAATTCCCCCCGTTCTGTTCCGTATCCTGTGCCCGCCCATTCTCGGCACGTTCGCCGGAGAGCTGCTCGAGGAGCAAGGTGAGCACGCTCCGTACACTCTCCATACGGATTTCCGAACGGTCACCGTTCAACCGCAGGGCGGACACTTTCCCGTCGGCTCCGCCGTAGGCGTAACCGTGCATGCTTTCGACATCCGGCCCCGCGACCGCCACGTACACGGTCCCGACGGCCTGGCCGTCCTGCGGATCGGGCCCGGCGACGCCGGTGGTCGCGAGCCCCCAGTCCGCGCCGAGCGCCTTGCGGACGCCCACCGCCATCTGCCGGGCGACCTCGGGATCCACGGCCCCGCGCTCGTCCAGCAGAGTGCCGTCGACGCCCAGCACGCTCCGCTTGAGATCGGTGGCGTACGCGGTCACGGACCCCCGGAAGACCTTCGACGCCCCGGACACCGCCGTGATCTCGGCGGCCACCAGACCGCCGGTCAGCGACTCCGCGACGGCCAGCGTCTCCCCGCGCGCGGCGAGCAGGCGCAGCAGCCTGCTCGCGGACACGGCGGATGCCGACACTCCGGCGGACGTCACTTCGCGGCCTCCCGGGCGGACTCCTCGGCCGCCGCGCGCTCCTCGGCCATGCCCTGCCTGCGCAGCACGACGGCCTGCCTCACATAGTCGAGACCGGTCACCACGGTCAGCACGACGGCGACCGCCATCACCCAGAACCGCAGGGTCGCGAGCGGCCCCGTCAGCGCCAGAACGTACATCCCGACCGCCGTGCCCTGCGCGAGCGTCTTCATCTTGCCGCCGCGACTGGCCGGAATCACGCCGTAACGGATCACCCAGAACCGCAGCAGCGTGATGCCGAGCTCGCGGCCGAGAATCACGCAGGTCACCCACCAGGGCAGGTCGCCGAGCCAGGACAGGCAGATCAGCGCGGACCCCATGATCGCCTTGTCGGCGATGGGGTCGGCGATCTTGCCGAAGTCCGTGACCAGGTTGTACGTGCGGGCCAGGTGCCCGTCGAAGAGGTCGGTGATCATGGCGATGGCGAAGGCCGCCCAGGCCAGCGAGCGCCAGGCCGGGTCGTATCCGCCGTCGGCCAGCAGCAGCGCCACGAACCCGGGCACGAGCAGCAGCCGGACCATGGTCAGCAGATTGGCCACGTTCCACAGACTGGCCTGATTGACGGCCGCAGCACCCAGCTTTCCGCCACGCACCGGCTGAGCGCCGTGCGCGCCGGAGCCGCCTGACGCGGATGCCGGGACTCCGGTCATCTGCCGGCCTCCTCTGGACACTCAGCCACCAAGTCCACGCCCTCCGCGCCGACCACCTTTGCCTCGACCATACGACCGACCTGCAGGGCGTCCCCACCGGTGGCACCCGTCAAGCGGATCTGGCCGTCCGTCTCGGGGGCCTGGTGCGCCGCTCTGCCGAGCGGCCCCTCCTCCTCGTCGAGGGACTCGACGAGGACCTCGACGGTCTCGCCGATACGCTCCTCGGCGCGCTGCGAGGTGAGGTCCTCGGCCAGGCGCGCGATGTGCGCGAGGCGCTCGTCGACGACGTCCTGGTCGAGCTTCTCGCTGTACGTCGCCGCTTCGGTGCCCTCCTCGTCGGAGTAGCCGAACACGCCGATGGCGTCCAGTCGGGCGCCGGTCAGGAACCGCTCCAGCTCGGCGAGGTCCGCCTCGCTCTCGCCGGGGAAGCCCACGATGAAGTTGGACCGGACACCGGCCTGGGGCGCCTTGGACCGGATGGTCTCCAGGAGCTCAAGGAAGCGGTCGGTGTCGCCGAAGCGCCGCATGGCGCGCAGCACGCCGGGCGCGGAGTGCTGGAAGGACAGGTCGAAGTAGGGCGCGACCTTCTCCGTCGACGTGAGGACGTCGATGAGGCCGGGCCGCATCTCGGCGGGCTGCAGATAGCTGACGCGTACCCGCTCGATCCCGTCGACGGCGGCCAGCTCGGGCAGCAGCGTCTCCAGGAGGCGGATGTCGCCGAGGTCCTTGCCGTACGAGGTGTTGTTCTCGGAGACGAGCATGACCTCCTTGACGCCCTGCTCGGCGAGCCAGCGGGTCTCGCCGAGGACGTCGGAGGGGCGGCGCGAGATGAACGAGCCGCGGAAGGAGGGGATGGCGCAGAAGGAGCAGCGCCGGTCGCAGCCGGAGGCCAGCTTCACGGAGGCGACGGGGTTGGTGCCGAGCCGCCTGCGCAGCGGGGCACGCGGCCCGGAGGCGGGCGCGACGCCGTCGGGCAGGTCGGCGGGGGCCTCGGTCGCGGGGGCGTGGCCGGGCAGGGCGATCCCGGCGCCGGCGTCCTGGCGCTCGGCCGGGCTGATCGGCAGCAGCTTGCGCCGGTCACGCGGGGTGTGGGCCTCGACGCTGCCGCCGCTCAGGATGGTCTGCAGGCGGGTGGAGATGTCCGCGTAGTCGTCGAACCCGAGCACGCCGTCGGCCTCGGGCAGCGCGTCGGCCAGTTCCTTGCCGTACCGCTCGGCCATGCAGCCGACCGCGACGACGGCCTGGGTCTTGCCGTGACCCTTCAGGTCATTGGCTTCGAGGAGGGCGTCGACGGAGTCCTTCTTGGCGGCTTCGACGAAGCCGCAGGTGTTGACGACGGCGACGTCCGCGTCCTCGGCGTCCTCGACGAGCTGCCAGCCGTCCGCCTCCAAGCGGCCTGCGAGCTCCTCCGAGTCCACCTCGTTACGGGCGCAGCCAAGAGTGACAAGGGCGACGGTGCGGCGTTCGGGCATGCTCTCAAGACTACTTCGTCCCTGCCTCGGCCCCCGCCGCCAGGGTTGCCCGGCGGTCGGGCGCCCGCCGCCGTCCCGTCACCCGGACGTCACCGCCCGCGGTACGGCGCCGCAGGTCGTCGCCCCGCGAGGGGTCCCGTCAGCCGGCCTCCGGGTCGCCCTTCGTGTACGACAGACGCTCGACCTGACCGGGTTCGAATTCGTTCTCGACGTGCTTGCCGTTCACGTACAGCTCGATCGCGCCGGCGTCCCCGAGGACGAGGTCGACCTTCTGCTTGTCCTGGAAGGTCTTGGCCTGTCCCTGTTCCAGGACGCCGTCGAAGAGGGTGCGCCCGCTGTGGTCCTTGGCGGAGATCCAGCTGCGGCCGTCCGCGGCGTCGACCTTCACGGTGACCTTGTCGCGCGGGACACCGGCGATGGCACTGTCCGACGGGTCGGGCTTCGGGTCGGCGGGCTTGTGGGGCTTCGGCTTGTCGGCGGGCTTGGTGCTGGCGGGCGTGGAGCCCTCGGCGACCGACTTGGAGCCGTCGCCGTCGTCGTCCCCGCCGCCGAACGCGGTGAAGCCGACGAAGCCGATCACCGCGACGATCGCGGCGACCATGGCCGCGGTCCAGTTCGGACGGCGCGGTTCGGAGCGGATGCGCTCGGCCTCGAAGAGCGGCGCCGCCGGCGTGGGCTGGGGCGGGTGCCCGCCGTGGCCCTCGTCGTACTGCGCGAGGAGCGGGGCGGGATCGATCCCCACCGCGCGCGCCAGCGTCCTGATGTGGCCGCGGGCGTACACGTCGCCGCCGCACCGCGAGAAGTCGTCCTGTTCGATCGCGTGCACGATGGGGATGCGCACCCGGGTGGACGTGCTGACTTCGTCGACGGTCAGGCCGGCGTCGATGCGCGCCTGCTGCAGGACACGGCCGATCGAGGGCCGGTCGTCGGCCCGTCGTTCGCCTGCCGGGCTTTCGTCCGCGGGGCGGTCGAGGCGGTCGTCTGAAGGTCGGTCGTCTTCAGGGGAGTTGCCGATGGACACGGGGGCGCCTTTCGAGCGTGTAGCCACCTGCCGGAGGTTCAGTTTAGGGGGGTCCTGAAAGGGTGGGGCAACCGGGCGGACGGACTTTGTACGCCATCAGAATGGCCGGACATCCCGATGGTGGGACATCGCGCTGTCGTCCCCCTCAACTTGACGTACGCCGAAGGGAAACGGTTGCCCGGCGATCCCTTACGAGTGAGCCTGCCCCGCCCTCAGGGGTGAGCCTCCCCGCGGATCACGGCGAGCACGCCGTCCAGCTCGTCAGGTTTCACAAGAACGTCACGAGCCTTTGAGCCTTCGCTGGGCCCGACGATGGAGCGGGATTCCATCAGGTCCATCAGGCGTCCGGCCTTGGCGAAGCCGACGCGCAGCTTGCGCTGGAGCATGGACGTCGACCCGAACTGGGTGGAGACCACCAGCTCGGCGGCCTGGCACAGCAGGTCGAGGTCGTCGCCGATGTCCTCGTCGATCTCCTTCTTCTGCTTGGTGCCGACGGTGACGTCGTCGCGGAAGACGGGGGCCATCTGGTCCTTGCAGTGCTGGACCACGGCGTGGATCTCGTCCTCGGTGACGAAGGCGCCCTGCATACGGGTGGGCTTGTTCGCGCCCATCGGCAGGAACAGACCGTCACCCTTTCCGATGAGCTTCTCGGCGCCCGGCTGGTCGAGGATGACGCGGCTGTCGGCGAGCGAGGAGGTCGCGAAGGCGAGCCGGGACGGCACGTTCGCCTTGATCAGACCGGTCACGACGTCCACGGAGGGCCGCTGCGTGGCGAGCACCAGGTGGATGCCGGCGGCGCGCGCGAGCTGCGTGATGCGCACGATCGAGTCCTCGACGTCGCGCGGCGCGACCATCATCAGGTCGGCGAGCTCGTCGACGATCACCAGCAGATACGGATAGGGCTGCAGCTCGCGCTCGCTGCCCTCGGGCGTCTTGAGCTTGCCGTCGCGCACGGCCTGGTTGAAGTCGTCGATGTGGCGGTACCCGAACGCCGCGAGGTCGTCGTAGCGCAGGTCCATCTCGCGTACGACCCACTGGAGGGCCTCGGCGGCCTTCTTGGGGTTGGTGATGATCGGCGTGATCAGGTGCGGGATGCCCTCGTACGCGGTGAGCTCGACGCGCTTGGGGTCCACGAGGACCATCCGTACGTCCTCGGGCGTCGCTCTTATCATGATCGAGGTGATCAGGCAGTTGATGCAGGACGACTTGCCGGAACCGGTGGCTCCGGCGACCAGGATGTGCGGCATCTTGGCCATGTTGGCCATGACGTAGCCGCCCTCGACGTCCTTGCCGAGCGCGACCAGCATGGGGTGGTCGTCCTCGGCCGCGTCCGCCAGACGGAGCACGTCGCCCACGTTGACCATCTCGCGGTCGGTGTTCGGGATCTCGATGCCGACCGCGGACTTGCCGGGGATCGGCGAGATGATCCGCACGTCCGGGGACGCGACCGCGTACGCGATGTTCTTGGCCAGCGCCGTGATCTTCTCGACCTTCACGGCGGGGCCGAGCTCGATCTCGTACCGCGTGACCGTCGGGCCGCGCGTGAAGCCGGTGACGACGGCGTCGACCTTGAATTCCGTAAAGACGTTCGACAGCGAGTCCACGACCGCGTCGTTCGCGGCGCTGCGGGACTTGCCGGGGCCGCCGCGCTCCAGGAGGTCGAGCGAGGGCAGCGCGTACGTGATGTCACCGGCGAGCTGCAGCTGCTCGGCGCGCGGCGGCAGCTCGCGGTGCGCGTCGGGCGCGGCCTTGGTGAGGTCCGGCACGAGGCCGTCAGAGGGCGCCTCCGGCTTCTTCCTGAGCTTGCCGGGCACCGGCGCGTCCGTGGCGCGCGCGGTCGGTACAGGGGCCGCACGGTCCTGTTCCTCGCGCCGTTCGCGCTCCTCCCGCTCCCCCGCGACGCCCTGCGTCAGATCGGCGACCAGCGGCGAGGGCGGCATGCCGTGCAGCACGGCGCCGTCCAGCGCGGCGGCCGCGGCGGCGGCCACGTCCACGGCGTCCATCGGCCGGTCCATGTCCGGCTGCACGGAGGCCCTGCGCGGCCTGCGGCGCTTGGAGAGCGCCTCCTCCTCGGCCTGGTCGGGGGCGTACTCGGCGGGGGCGGCCGTGCGCCGGCGCGAGGACCGCGCGGGCAGGGCCTCGCGCCACTGCTCGTCGTAGCGCTCGTCGTCGTCCGTGTACGCGTCGGCCTCGGGCTCGGGCTGGATCACGCCGAGCCGGGTGCCGAGGAGCCGCAGCCGCTGCGGGATGGCGTTGACGGGCGTCGCCGTGACGACGAGCAGCCCGAAGACGGTGAGCAGCACCAGGAGCGGCACCGCGAGGATCTCGCCCATGGTGAAGATCAGGGGCGTGGAGGCGCCCCAGCCGATCAGGCCGCCGGCGTCCCTTATCGCCTGCATGCCGTCACTGCGGGCCGGCGATCCGCACGCGACGTGCACCTGCCCGAGGATGCCGACGACCAGGGCGGAGAGCCCGATCACGATGCGGCCGTTCGCCTCGGGCTTCTCCGGGTGCCGGATGAGGCGTACGCCGATGGCACCGAGCAGGAGCGGCACGAGGAGGTCGAGCCGGCCGAACGCGCCGGTCACCAGGACCTCGACGAGGTCGCCGACCGGGCCGCGCAGATTCGACCAGGTGCCCGCGGCCACGATCAGCGCGACGCCGAGCAGCAGGAGCGCGAGGCCGTCCTTGCGGTGCGCCGGGTCGAGGCCCTTCGCGCCGCGCCCTATGCCGCGGAACATGGCGCCGACGGTGTGCGCGATGCCGAGCCAGACGGCGCGCACGAGGCGGTACACGCCCCCGGTGGGACTGGGCGCCGGCTTGGGTGCGGGCTTCTTCGCCGCGGCCTTCTTGGCCGGTGCCTTCTTGGCGGGCGCCTTCTTTGCCGCGGTTTTCTTCGCGGGCGGCTTGGCGGCGGCCTTCTTCGCCGGAGCCTTGGTCGGCGCGGCCGCCTTCTTCGCGGGCGTCTTCTTGGCTGCGGACTGACGTGAGGCCATGGGTGTGAGGTTACCTTCGCGGACCACTGCGGACACGTGTGCCCACTGCTTCACCCGTTTGTGTCGCCCTTGCGGAGACGGTGAACTGACGGGAATTCACCGCACCGCCGCGCCACGACGCACCCTCGGTGACGCCTGGTGCCCCGTCAGTTCTGCGAGGGCACCGAGGGAGCACCGCTTCCGGTGCCCGGCTCCAGGGCGTCAAGAGCCCGCCGCAGCCCGGTGAGTTTGCGTTCGAGATGGGCCGCGGTGGCCACCGCGGCGGCATCCGCCGACTCGTCGTCGAGCTGCTTGGAGAGCGCCTCGGCCTGCTCCTCGACGGCCGCGAGCCGGGCCGAGAGCTCGGCGAGCAGCCCCGCGGGCTCCTTCGCGTCGCCCGCCGCGACCTTGCCGCCGCCCTCCAGCTGGAGACGCAGCAGAGCTGCCTGCTCCCGCAGTTGGCAGTTCTTCATGTACAGCTCGACGAACACCGAGACCTTCGCGCGCAGCACCCACGGGTCGAACGGCTTCGAGATGTAGTCCACCGCGCCCGCGGCATAGCCGCGGAAGGTGTGATGCGGCCCGTGATTGATGGCGGTGAGGAAGATGATCGGGATGTCCCGGGTCCGCTCCCGCCGCTTGATGTGCGCTGCGGTTTCGAAACCGTCCATTCCCGGCATCTGGACGTCCAGCAGAATGACCGCGAAGTCGTCCGTGAGTAGTGCTTTGAGCGCTTCCTCCCCGGACGATGCCCGCACCAGTGTCTGATCGAGCGCAGAGAGGATGGCCTCCAGCGCCAGCAGATTCTCCGGCCGGTCATCGACCAGGAGGATCTTGGCCTTCTGCACCATGGCCCGCCCTCCTCGCCCCGGCGGTACACCGGGCGCCGCCCCAGGGGACGACTCCCTTGCGCCGCCCGTCCTTGTGCCGGTCATGGTAGCCGCACCCCGCCTGTCGCCACACCCTGTCACCGCGATGTCACTGTGCACGTAGCAGAAACGCGGTGGGAGACCAGAAGGTTCCCCGAATACCGCCGTTCTACACGGCCCCGGCCACACTCTGTCAGCAACTCCGTGTGACGAAGCCGGTTCTCGGTCACTGTGCGCGCATCCACTGTTCCATCACCGACAACAGGTGATCCGGGTCGACCGGCTTCGTCACGTAATCGGAAGCCCCGGAGTCGATCGCCTTCTCCCGGTCGCCCTTCATCGCCTTCGCGGTCAGCGCGATGATCGGGAGCCCGGCGAACTGCGGCATCCTGCGGATCGCCGTCGTCGTCGCGTACCCGTCCATCTCCGGCATCATGATGTCCATCAGAACGACCGTCACGTCGTCGTGCTGTTCGAGTACCTCGATGCCCTCCCGGCCGTTCTCCGCGTACAGCACCGCGAGGCCGTGCTGCTCCAGGACGCTGGTGAGCGCGAAGACGTTGCGGATGTCGTCGTCGACGATGAGGACCTTCTCGCCGCCGAAGTGGATGCCGGGCCGCCCGGTCGGCGTCTCCCGGACCGGGGTGGGCCACTGCTCCTGCGGCCGCGGCTCCTGGGAGCCGGACGCCGGCTGCACCGGCAGCGCGGGCGGCAGCTCCGGGGCGGGCTGCACGCCCCGACGACGGCGCCGGAACAGCGCGGCGGGCCCGCTCGGCCCCTCGGAGCGCTCCGGGGCGCCCTCGGACGCCTCCGGGGCCTCGGTCGCCGGCCCCTCCTCCAGTGGGGGCAGTTCCGGGGCCGCGGAAGCCGGGGCGAGCTGCGGATAGCCCTGGGGCGGCAGTTCGCTCGGGTGCAGCGGCAAATAGAGCGTGAAGGTCGAGCCGCGGCCCGGCTCGCTCTGCGCGTGGATCTCACCGCCCAGCAGCCGCGCGATCTCCCGGCTGATGGAGAGACCGAGACCGGTGCCGCCGTACTTCCTGCTGGTCGTGCCGTCGGCCTGCTTGAACGCCTCGAAGATGACCCGCATCTTGCTGGCCGCGATACCGATGCCGGTGTCCGTCACCGAGAACGCGATCAGGTCGGCGTCCGCGTCGCGCAGCGAGCCCGCCTCCAGGAGCTGCTCGCGGATCGCGTCGGGCACGTCGTTGTTGGCGTGCCGGATGACCAGCTCGACCGCTCCGGAGTCGGTGAACTTCACCGCGTTCGACAGGAGGTTGCGCAGCACCTGGAGAAGGCGCTGCTCGTCCGTGTGCAGCGTCGCGGGCAGCTCCGGGGAGACGCGTACGGAGAAATCGAGCCCCTTCTCCGCGGTCAGCGGGCGGAAAGTGGCCTCTACGTAGTCGACGAGTTGGACCAGGGCGATGCGCGTCGGGGAGACGTCCATCTTGCCCGCCTCGACCTTCGACAGGTCGAGGATGTCGTTGATCAGCTGGAGCAGGTCCGAGCCCGCGCCGTGGATCGTCTCGGCGAACTCGACCTGCTTGGGGGTGAGGTTCGCGTCGGCGTTGTCGGCGAGCAACTTGGCCAGGATCAGCAGGGAGTTGAGCGGCGTCCGCAGCTCGTGCGACATGTTCGCCAGGAACTCGGACTTGTAGCGCATCGACACCGCGAGCTGCTCGGCGCGCTCCTCAAGGACCTGCCTGGCCTCCTCGATCTCGGTGTTCTTGACCTCGATGTCGCGGTTCTGCTGGGCCAGCAGCTCGGCCTTCTCCTCCAGCTCCGCGTTCGAGTCCTGCAGCGCCTTCTGCCGGTTCTCCAACTCGGCCGAGCGCTCGCGCAGTTGCTCGGTCAGCTCCTGCGACTGCTTGAGCAGCACCTCGGTCTTCGTGTTGACGCTGATGGTGTTGACGCTCGTCGCGATCATCTCGGCGATCTGGCTGAGGAAGTCCTTCTGGATCTGCGTGAACGGCTGGAAGGCCGCCAGCTCGATCACGCCGAGTACGGTCCCTTCGAAGAGCACCGGCAACACGATGACCTGCGCGGGCGGCGCCTCGCCGAGGCCGGAGGCGATCCGCAGATAACCGGAGGGCGCGTTCTCCACGAGGATCGTGCGCCGCTCCTTGGCCGCCGTGCCGATGAGGGTCTCGCCGGGCCGGAACGACGTCGGCATGGACCCCATGGAGTAGCCGTAACTGCCGAGCATCCGCAGCTCGTACGCGTCCTCGTGGTCGCCCCCGAGGTCCTTGCCGTCGTCCGTGGGCATCGCCAGGAAGAACGCGCCGTGCTGCGCGGAGACGACCGGCGTCAGCTCGCTCATGATCAGCGAGGCGACGTCCTCCAGGTCGCGGCGGCCCTGCATCAGGCCGGAGATCCGCGCGAGGTTGCCCTTGAGCCAGTCCTGTTCCTTGTTGGCGAGGGTGGTGTCGCGGAGGTTCGCGATCATCGTGTTGATGTTGTCCTGGAGGACCTGGATCTCGCCCGCCGCGTCGACCTCGATCTTGAGGTTGAGGTCACCGCGCGTCACCGCCGTGGCGACCTTCGCGATGGCGCGCACCTGACGGGTGAGGTTCCCTGCCATCTCGTTCACGGACTCGGTCAGGTCGCGCCAGGTGCCGTCGACGTCCCGCACCCGCGCCTGCCCGCCCAGCTGCCCCTCGGTGCCCACCTCGCGGGCGACCCGGGTGACCTGCTCGGCGAAGGACGACAGCTGGTCGACCATCGTGTTGATGGTCGTCTTGAGCTCCAGGATCTCGCCCCGGGCGTCGATGTCGATCTTCTTGGTCAGATCACCCTTGGCGATCGCGGTGGTGACCATCGCGATGTTGCGGACCTGCCCGGTCAGGTTGGACGCCATCGAGTTCACGGACTCGGTGAGGTCCTTCCACGTACCGGAGACGCCCGGCACGCGCGCCTGGCCGCCCAGGATGCCGTCCGTGCCCACCTCGCGGGCCACGCGCGTGACCTCGTCGGCGAACGAACTCAGCGTCGTCACCATCGTGTTGACCGTGTCGGCGAGCTGCGCGACCTCGCCGCGCGCCTCGACCGTGACCTTCTTGGTGAGGTCGCCGTTGGCGACCGCCGCCGAGACCTGCGAGATGTTCCGCACCTGGCTGGTCAGGTTGTTGGCCATCAGGTTGACGTTGTCGCTCAGGTCCTTCCAGATGCCCGTGACACCCGGCACCCGCGCCTGACCGCCCAGCTGTCCTTCCGTGCCCACCTCACGGGCCACGCGCGTGACCTGCTCGGCGAACGACGACAGCTGGTCCACCATCGTGTTGACGGTCGTGACGAGTTCGAGGATCTCGCCCTTCGCGTCGACGGTGATCTTCTTGGAGAGGTCGCCCATGGCGACGGCCGTGGTGACCTCGGCGATGTTCCGCACCTGAAGGGTGAGGTTGTTCGCCATGCCGTTCACGGACTGCGTGAGGTCCTTCCAGGTGCCCGAGACGCCCTGGACCTCGGCCTGGCCGCCGAGGATGCCGTCCGTACCCACCTCGCGGGAGACCCGCGTGACCTGCTCGGCGAAGGCGGACAGCTGGTCCACCATCGTGTTCAGGGTGTTCTTCAGCTCCAGGATCTCGCCGCGCGCGTCCACGTCGATCTTCTGCGACAGGTCACCGCGCGCCACCGCCGTGGCGACCTGCGCGATGTTGCGCACCTGCGCGGTGAGGTTGCCGGCCATGCCGTTCACCGAGTCCGTCAGGTCGCGCCACACGCCGGCCACGCCGGGCACCTGCGCCTGACCGCCCAGGCGCCCCTCGGTGCCCACCTCACGGGCCACCCGGGTCACCTGGTCGGCGAACGCGGAGAGCTGGTCGACCATCGTGTTGATGGTGTTCTTCAGCTCCAGGATCTCGCCGCGCGCGTCGACCTCGATCTTCTGGGAGAGGTCACCGCGCGCCACGGCGGTGGTCACCTGCGCGATCTGGCGCACCTGCGACGTCAGGTTCCCGGCCATGAAGTTGACGGAGTCCGTCAGGTCCTTCCACGTGCCGCTCACGCCGTCCACGCGCGCCTGGCCGCCCAGGCGCCCCTCGGTGCCCACATCGCGGGCCATCCGCGTGACCTGGTCGGCGAACGACGACAGCTGGTCCACCATCGTGTTCACGGTGTTCTTCAGCTGGAGCATCTCGCCGGACACGTCGACGGCGACCTTCTGGGAGAGGTCGCCGTTCGCCACCGCCGTCGTCACCTGCGCGATGTTGCGGACCTGCCCCGTGAGGTTGCGGAAGGCGGTGTTGACGGAGTCCGTCAGGTCCTTCCACGTACCGGCCGCGCCCTGCACCTGCGCCTGGCCGCCGAGCTCACCCTCGACACCGATCTCCCGCGCCACACGCGTCACTTCGGCACCGAAGGCGGAGAGCTGGTCGACCATCGTGTTCACGGTGTTCTTCAGTTCGAGCATCTCGCCCGCGACGTCGACCGTGACCTTCTGCGACAGGTCGCCGTTCGCCACCGCCGTCGTCACCTGCGCGATGTCCCGCACCTGCGTGGTGAGGTTGCGGAAGACCGTGTTGACCGAGTCGGTCAGGTCCTTCCAGGTGCCGGCCGCGCCCGGCACGTTGGCCTGACCGCCGAGCTGCCCCTCGGCGCCGACCTCGTTCGCCACGCGGGTGACCTCGTCCGCGAACGTACGCAGCGTCTCGGTCATCTGGTTGATCGTCTCGGCGAGCTGGGCGACCTCGCCGCGCGCGCTCACCGTGACCTTCCGCGACAGATCGCCGTTGGCGACCGCCGTCGTGACCTCCGCGATCCCCCGCACCTGCGCGGTGAGGTTGCCCGCCATGAGGTTCACCGAGTCGGTGAGGTCCTTCCACACGCCCGCGACACCGGGCACCTGCGCCTGGCCCCCGAGCTCGCCCTCCGTGCCGACCTCGCGCGCCACCCGTGTCACTTCGGAGGAGAACGACGAGAGCTGGTCCACCATCGTGTTGACGGTGTTCTTCAACTCCAGCATCTCGCCGGCGACATGGACGGTGACCTTCCGCGACAGGTCGCCCTTCGCCACGGCCGTCGTCACCAGCGCGATGTCGCGCACCTGCGCGGTCAGTCGATACGCCATGGTGTTCACGGAGTCCGTGAGGTCCTTCCACGACCCGGACATCCCGCGCACCCTGGCCTGCCCGCCGAGCTTGCCCTCGGTGCCGACCTCACTGGCCACGCGCGTGACCTCGTCGGTGAAGGTGGAGAGCTGGTCGACGAGGTTGTTGACCGTCCGCCCGACCTTCAGGAACTCGCCGCGCAGCGGATGGCCGTTCCCGTCCGCCCCCGGCGCGCGCAGTTCCATGCGCTGTTCCAGGTCACCGTCCGCGACCGCGGACAGCACCCGGCCGACCTCGCTGACGGGACGTACAAGATCGTCGACGAGCGCGTTCGACGCGTCGATCGCCGCCGCCCACGAGCCCTCGCTCGCGCCGCCCTCCAGCCGTTCCGTGAGTTTTCCCTCACGTCCGACCATGCGCCGCACCCGCGACAGCTCGCCGGTCAGGTGCAGATTGCGGTCGGCGACCTCGTTGAAGACGGCGGCGATCTCCGACATGACGTCGTCGCCGGAGACCGTGAGCCGCTTGCGGAAATTGCCGTCGCGCATCGCGACCAGCGCCGCGAGCAGCCTGTTCAGCGCCGCGGCGTCCACCGACGCGGTCGTCCCGTTGCGCGGTTTGCGCTGTTTGTTCAGGGACTGTCCGTCTTTCGCGCGCGTCTTAGTGCCCCGCGTCGCTGCGCCAGACTCCACTGTGTCCCTCCCGCAAGGGTCGACCGGTACTGCTCGGGTTGTTCTGGGCTCTCCAAGAAGCTTGCCCAGTGTTTCACCATGGCTGAACCAGGCCATAACAGTTCGGCAGCTTCGCACACCGTCCGCACACCCTCCGGGCGGAAACACTGACGACCGGCATCAGCATGGACGGCGAAGGTAAGTAACCTTGCATCCGGCTGTCCAACCACCCCGGTCCTGCCCGGCCAGGGCGTTGGTACACGAACAAGCGGGCATCGGAGGGGCGGCCGCACCATGGGTTGGGGAGAACTGGGCGTCGATACAGTCGACACTGTCGATACTCGTACGAGGAGTGCTGTGATCACCGCGCGTGCGGCTGCCACCTTCGACCCCGTCGGGCGTTCCGTCGCGACGGCCCGCTCCTTTGTGCGCGACACCCTCCAGGGCTGGGGGTTCTCGGACGTCGTCGACGACGNNACCAACGCCGTCGTGCACGCCGGCACGGCCGCCGACGTCGAGTGCCTGCGCAGCGAGGACGCCGTCCGCATCCAGGTCGCCGACCACTATCCGGAACGCGAGATCCCGCTCCAGCAGTCCCCCGTCAACATGGGCAGCCCCGACCGCGAGGGCGGCCGCGGCCTCCAGCTCTGCGCGGCCCTC
>NZ_LIRJ01000350.1:0-1202 GCF_001419745.1 Streptomyces silaceus
GGGGTAGAACTGGCCGAAGACCCCTGGCTGCTCGGGATCATGGACAACTGGCAGAAGGCCGACGGCTGGACCGGAAGCGGGCAGCCCACGGTCGCGGACTGTGAGAACGTCCTCGCCGACGCCGCCCGCGCGGTCACCGAACACCTCGGCGCGGGCCCGGAACGTACCGTCGCCTCCTCCCCGTCCATCGCCGCCGGATCACCCCTGCCCCACCGCATCTGGCGCACCCCCACCCACGCCCTGATCCTCGGACCGCTCTCCGACCACGGCCCCTACGGCTACCTCACCCACCTGGCGCTGGTCCACGCGCCCCTCGACCAAAACGCCCCCCTGCCGGACGCCGACGACACCGAAGGCCTGATCCGCTGGATCGTCACGCACGCCGATTGGTGATCCGCGCCGGCCGGGCGAGTCCCCCGGCCGACCGGTGGCGTCCGGTCGCGACCGGACCCTCGTCCGGCCGCCCGGCTCCTCTGTGAGCATCGGTGCCTCCAACGGCGGCGCGCGGCTCAGGAGATCGGCATGCGTATGCGTACGTGGCAGGAATGGACGTCGGCGACACGGCTGTTGTGGCGCGCCGGACCCCGGCAGACCGTCGCCCTCGCCCTGACCACGGCCGGCGGAGCGCTCACCGGCCCTCTCGTCGTCGTGGCGACAGGACGGCTCGTGGGCGCGCTGCCCCCGGCCGTCGAGGCGGGCGCCGGATCGCCCGAGGCCCGGCACGCCCTGGTCGCTCTCACGGCGTTCGGCGCGCTGACGCTCCTGCGCACGGGACTGCGGGCCCTGGAGAGCGGCCTCGCCGCGGTGCTGCGGCTGCGCGCGGCCGGCGCCGTGGAGGACCGGGCCATCGCCGCCGGAATCGGCCCGGACGGCATCGGACACCTCGAAGAACCGGGCTACGCCGATACGTTGCGCCTGGTCACCGAGCCCGGCACACGGCCCGACCAACTCGCCTCCCTGCTCCCCGAAGTCGTGCGTCCCCGACTCGAAGGGATCGGCCTGCTCGTCCTGCTGGCGCCGCTGGCATGGTGGGCGCCGCCGTTGCTCGCACTCGCGGCGGTGCTGACGTACCGCTCCTATCTGCGGCTCTCGCGCCATGTGCACGGCAGCATGGAGGCGGCGAGCGAGGTGATCCGCCGATCCGCCTATCTGCGGTCCCTGGCCGTGGATCCCGAACCCGCCAAGGAGGTGCGGGTCTTCGG
>NZ_LIRJ01000350.1:1218-1476 GCF_001419745.1 Streptomyces silaceus
GCGGCGCGCCTACGGTTCGGTGGGGTTCGTGGTGCTCGCCGAGGCAGCGGTCCTCGGCTACGCGGCCTTCGCCGCCGCGCGCGGTGAAATCGACCTCACCCGACTCGTCATCAGCGCCCAGGCGGCGCTCGCCCTGCCCGCGCTCGGCTGGGTCGGCGACGAGGACCTCATGGTGCGGGACGCCCTGCTGGGGCTGCGGTCGCTCGCGGCGCTGGAGCGGTGCGGAGATGAGGGAGGAGAAGGGCGCGGGGAAGGGGG
>NZ_LIRJ01000351.1 GCF_001419745.1 Streptomyces silaceus
GCGCAGCACCCCAAGGCGCAGACGCCCACGACCCCGCACCCGAGACGGCAGACCGCGCACCGCCCAAGGCGCCCCGCCAGGCGCCCGCGGTCCCGCCCCGAGGCCGAGTCCGTCGCGTAGGTCCCGCACAATGGGCCCGTACCATCCCGTAACCCCCTAAGGAGCCTGGGTCATGTCGTTGCCTCTGTTGCGGGCCGACTGTGGGAGTTGTTTTGGGCTCTGCTGTGTCGCCCTCACCTTTTCCGCGTCCTCCGACTTCCCCGTCAACAAGGACGCCGGCAAGCCCTGCACCAACCTCCAGGCCGACAACCGCTGCGGCATCCACGACAAGCTGCGCGACACGGGCTACCGGGGCTGCACCGTCTACGACTGCTTCGGCGCCGGACAGCACGTCTCCCAGGGCACCTTCGGCGGCCGCGACTGGCGTCAGGATCCGGCCACGGCCCGCCGCATGTTCGAGGTCTTCCCGATCATGCGGCAACTCCACGAACTGCTCTGGTACGTGACCCAGGCGCTCACCTTCCCGCAGACCCGTCCGATCACCGCCGACCTGAAGCGCGTCCTCGCCGAGACGGAGCGCCTCACCGAGGCCACCCCCGAGGCCGTGGCCGCCACCGACGTGGCCGCCCACCGCCAGGACGTCAACATCCTCCTCCTGCGCACCAGCGAACTCGTCCGCGCCGAACACCTGCGCAAGGGCGGCAAGAAGAAGAACCGCCGGGGCGCCGACCTCATCGGAGCCCGCCTCAAGGGCGCCGACCTCAAGGGCGCGGACCTGCGCGGTGCCTACCTCATCGGCGCCGACCTGCGGGACGCCGACCTCCGGGCGGCCGACCTGATCGGCGTGGACTTCCGCGACGCGGACCTGCGCGGCGCCGACCTCACCGGCGCGCTCTTCCTCACCCAGACGCAGGTGAACGCGGCGAAGGGCGACGACCGCACCAGGATCTCCGACTCCCTCGACCGCCCCGCGCACTGGGCCGGTCAGCAGTAGGGGGAGCGGCAGAAAGGAGAGCGGTAGTCGCGACGCCTACGCGTCGCACTCAAGTACCGTCCGACACAACCCGCACCGAGCCCGCACCCGCCCCCGCGCCGGCACCCTGATCCGCTGATGGCAGGTGGGGCACGGGAACGACACCCGCAGCGCCCCGCCGTCGACGGAGAAGGCGTAGGGCCCGCCCGACGCCGCGGCGCCGCCCTGCTCGCGGGCGTACCGCTTGTCCTTCGCGTACCGCCGCCGCCCCGCCCACCCCGCCGCCGTCAGCGGCGGCTGCTGCCCGTCGCGGCGGGCCTGCGCGAGCCCCTTGGTGTACGCGCTGTACGCCTGCGGGCTGGTGAACCACGTCTCCGGCGCCTCGCCGAAGGTCAACGCCCGCTTGGCCAGGACGTATCCGAACTCCTCGGGCGTGAGATAGCCGAGCTTCTGGGAGGACGCGCCGTCCTCGCGGTAGGCGTCGAGCAGCAGCCAGCCCGCTCCCAGGTACGTGGTGGCGGTGTCGGTCAGGATCTCGTTGTCGCGCGTGCCGGGGAAGGAGAGGTCGAGCCGGTGCAGATAGACGTGCATGACCTCGTGGGCGAGCGCCGCGCCGATGTCCCTGCGGTGCCTACGGAAGCGGTCGTTCAGTTCGATGAAGTACTCGGGCCCCGAGGCGAGTTCGACGTACGCGGCGTGTTCCATCTCGCGGAAGCTGACGATCATGCGGGCGTCGGGCAGCCGCAGGTGCCGGACCATCTCGCGGGCGATCCGCTGCACGCCGAGGTGCAGGTCGTCCTGGTCGCCGAAGGCCACGTCGGCGGGGGTGACGCTCGTGTCGAAGGCGTGGACGGTGTCGTACGAAAGGCGTTTGTAGAGCGCGGTGACGGAGGCTCGCACGGTCTCCAGATGGGGGTAGCCGTGCACCACAGGTCCGCCGCCGACCGTCACGTCCGTACCCCCTGAGACAGCTTCCCGGGACACCGCAACTCGGTCCCACTGTACGGGGGTTGCCGCCGCCCGGGGCAGTGCCGCGCGACATGCCGTGGCCGAAAACCGCCCCTTGTCCTGAGCGGACACCGATCTCCATAATCCGCAACAACGCTTTGGCGGGCTCATGCCATCCACGCGCACCCTGCGGGGACGGCAAGGGCCCGTCACGCGTGCGACCCCCCACAAACCCCCCACGAAGGGAAGTCAGTTGAAGACCAAGCTGCGTGGAGTGAAGAGAGCCGCCACCCTCGGTGCGATCGGCCTCGCCGCCGTCAGCCTTCAGCCCATCGCCGCCCAGGCGGCTCCCAAGCCCACCCCGCCGAGCGAGCGTGTCGTCGGCGGCACCCCTGCCGAGCAGGGTGAATTCCCGTTCATGGTCCGTCTCTCGATGGGCTGTGGCGGCGCGCTGTACGCCAAGGACATCGTGCTGACCGCCGCCCACTGTGTGGACGGCTCCGGCGACAACACCAGCATCACGGCCACCGGCGGTGTCGTGGACCTGGAGAGCCCGGACGCGATCAGCGTGAAGTCCACCAAGGTCCTGCAGGCCCCCGGCTACAACGGCAAGGGCAAGGACTGGGCGCTCATCAAGCTGGAGAAGCCGATCGACCAGCCCACGCTGAAGATCGCCAAGGACACCAAGTACAACGAGGGCGAGTTCGACATCGCCGGCTGGGGTGCCGACAAGGAGGGTGGCGACCAGCAGCGCTACCTCCTCAAGGCGAAGGTTCCCTTCGTCAGCGACGCCGACTGCGAGGCCGCCTACGGCGCCGACCTGACGCCCGGCGAGGAGCTCTGCGCCGGCAAGATCGCCGAGGGCGGCACGGACACCTGCCAGGGCGACTCCGGCGGCCCGATGTTCCGCAAGGACGAGGCCGGCGAGTACATCCAGGTCGGCATCGTCAGCTGGGGCAACGGCTGCGCGCGGCCGAAGTTCCCCGGTGTCTACACCGAGGTGTCGACCTTCGCGGCCGACATAGAGAAGGCGGCGTCGGAGCTCTGACCGGACCCGCCTCCACTCGCATGTGAGCCGCGTGCGCGGAGCGCACCCGAGTCCATGCGCACGCGCACCCCACGGCTCCGGCGCGGGGCGTCCGCTTCCTTGCGGGCGCCCCGCGTCGCCGTGTACACCCCCTCGCTCACCTCGCCCACCTCGTCGCGAGGGCCCCGCGCCCGGCGTCGGACCCCGACGCGCGGTAAGTCCAACACCTGTCCCTCCTTTGTCCATGGGCGCGTTCGCTCCGCCCGGCGCATCGTGATCGGCACGAAATCCGTCGTGTTCCGTGCGGCGTTCCGTCCGATGATCCGTCCGATGTTCCGTCCCGTGGAGGGGTGCCCCATGCTGCCGTCACACACGTCCGGGCCGAGCCGCAGAGCCGTGGTCGCCACGGGCGCGATCGCCGGGATCGGGGTCGCCGTAGGGGCGGGCGGCAGCGCGCTGGCCGCGCCCGCGTCCGGCGCGCGCCCCGCGGCCGACACCGTGCTGCGCTCCGCCGACCTCGACGTGCGCGTCGCCACCGACTTCCCGCGCGTCGTCTCGTACACCGACCGCGCGTCCGGCGCCGTCCTGCACGGCCGGGCGGACGCCGTCACCACGGTCCTCGTCGACGAGACCGCGCACACCCCGAAGGTCACCGCCACGGTGGGCAGGAAGCGCGTCGCGTACGCCCTGGCCTTCGACGGCGGCACCCGCGTCGACGTCGAGATCGCGGTCGAGGGCCGGCAGGTCCACTGGCGCGTCACGAGGATCGCCGACACGGACGCGCTGCGCGTCGGCACCCTGCGCATCCCCGGCCTGTCCCTGCTCTCCGTACGCAGCGACCAGCCCGGCGCGGCCCTCCTCGCCGCCAAGGTGCAGCTGGACAAGGCCAAGAGCGGCGACACCCTCGTCCGGCCCGCCAAGGACACCCCCGCCGAGGCGGCCACCGGCTGCGCGTACGCCGTCGTCGCGCACGACGGGCTGGGCGGCGCGATCGAGACGAACACCGTCTACGACAAGCCCACCAGCGAGGCAGGCACCACCTGGGAGAACGGCCGTCTGTGGCGTGAGACGGTGAAAGCCGGTGACTACGTAGAGGCCCGGTTGAGCCCCGGGCAGTGGACGCACCGCGCCGCGACCGCGCCCGTCGACGCCACCGAACCCCTCCCGTACGCCACGGTCGTCATCACCGGCGACCGCAACGGCGACGGCAAGGTCGACTGGCAGGACGCCGCGATCGCCTTCCGCGACATCATGGTGACCCCGCTCGGCGCCGACGAGCAGCACCTGCGGGTCGTCCCGCACATCCCCTTCAACTTCGCCTCGCAGGCCACCAACCCGTTCCTCGCCACGCTCGACAACGTCAAGCGCATCCACCTGGCGACCGACGGACTGCGCCAGTACACGCTCCTCAAGGGCTACCAGTCCGAGGGCCACGACTCCGCCCACCCCGACTACGCGGACAACTACAACACGCGCGCGGGCGGCCTCGACGACCTGAACACGCTGGTCCGCGAGGGCAAGAAGTGGAACAGCGACTTCAGCGTGCACGTCAACGCCACCGAGTCCTACCCCGTCGCCAACGCCTTCTCCGACAAGCTCGTCGACAAGAGCAACGAGCAGTGGGACTGGCTCGACCAGAGCTACCGCATCGACCAGCGCCGCGACCTGGTCTCCGGAGACATCGTCAAGCGCTTCGCCGATCTGCGCGCCCAGACCCACGGCGGCCTGAACACCCTCTACATCGACGTGTTCCGCGAGTCCGGCTGGACCTCCGACCGCCTCCAGCGCGCCTTCCGCGAACAGGGCTGGACGATCACCACCGAGTGGGGCCACGGCTTCGAGCGCTCCGCGATCTGGTCGCACTGGGCCACCGAACCCGACTACGGCGGCGACACCTCGCGCGGCATCAACTCCCGCCTGATCCGCTTCGTCCGCAACCACCAGAAGGACGTCTTCGCCGACAAGTGGCCCACCCTCCTGGGCATCGCCCGCATGGGCAACTTCGAGGGCTGGGTCGGCAAGACCGACTGGCACGCCTTCTACGAGCTGATCTGGACGCACTCCCTGCCCGCCAAGTACCTCCAGGCGTACCCCATCAAGACCTGGGGGGAGCACGAGATCGCCTTCTTCGGAGACGCACGGTCCGGCGCCGCGACGACGGTCTCCGACAGCGGCGGCACCCGGCGCATCACCACCGACGGACGCGTCGTCTACGAAGAGGGCCGCTATCTGCTGCCCTGGGAGCCCCGCAAGGCCACCGACCCCGCCAAGCTGTACCACTACAACCCGTCGGGCGGCAGCAGCAGCTGGCGCCTCCCGCGCGCGTGGGCGAACCGTTCCCGCGTCGCCCTGTACAAGCTCACCGACCAGGGCAGGGTCTTCGAGTCGTACGTCTCCGTAGCGGGCGGAAAGGTCACGCTGGACGCCGAGGCCAAGCAGCCCTACGTCCTCTACCGCGACCGTGCCGCCGCCCTGCCCGACCCCCGGTGGGGCCAGGGCACCCCGCTCCACGACCCCGGCTTCCACTCCGGTTCCCTGAAGGGCTGGAAGGTCAGCGGGCCCGCCTCCGTCGAGCTCAGCGCGCTCGGCGACCACGAACTGGTCGTCGGCGCGGGCGGCGCGGCGGCGGTGGGGCAGCGACTGGCCCGCCTGAAGGCCGGTACGTACGTCGCCTCCGTGCAGGTCGAGGTCGGGGAGAAGGCGGGGGAGCGGCGCGAGGCCTCGCTGGAGGTGCGCACCGCCGACGGCGTCACCGCGGTCAACTCCACCACGACGTCCACCGCGGGCAACTACGTCGCCGCCGACCGCAAGCACGGGACCCGCTTCCAGCGGATGTTCACGTACTTCACCGTCCCCGAGGGCGGGGGCCCGGCCGAGCTGACCCTGCGGGCCGCGGCCGGCGACGCGCGCGTGCGCTTCGACAACGTACGGGTCGTCGCCACCACACGGCCCGCCGACCTGCCCCGGGCCACGCTCGTCCGCGAGGACTTCGAGCACGTGCCGCAGGGGTGGGGGCCGTTCGTGAAGGGCGACGCCGGTGACGTCACCGACCCGCGGACGCACATCGCGCAGCGGCACGCGCCGTACACGCAGCGCGGCTGGAACGGCAAGGCGATCGACGACGTCATCGACGGCACCAACTCGCTGAAGTCGCGCGGTGAGAACGACGGGCTCGTCTACCGGACCGTGCCGCACACCGTCCGCTTCGCGGCCGGCCGGCGCTACCGGGTGTCGTTCCGCTACGAGAACGAGAAGGCCGGGCAGTACGCGTGGGTCACGGCGGTGGACGCGCCGGCGCCCCGCGAGCTCTCCCGCGAGGAACTCCCCGTCGCCACGGTTCCCACCACCCTGACCTACGAGTTCACCGCCCCCGCGGAGGGCGAGGCCTGGGTGGGCCTGCGCAAGACGGGCGACGACGGCAAGGCGGAGTTCGTCCTCGACGCCTTCGAGGTGATCGAGCTGTAGGACTCCGGGCCGCGCACGCAGACGCCGGACGGACTGGAGGAACAGTCCGTCCGGCGTCTGCGTGCGCGGCGCGGTGGCGGAGCCTCAGCTCAGGTCCACCCGCTCCCCGGCCCCTTCCAGCTCCAGCACCCACACCTCGTTCGGGCCCTCCCGGAGAACCGGGCCGGGGACGTACAGCGAGGTCTGCGGGCCCGCCGACCAGTAGCGGCCCAGGTTGAAGCCGTTCAGCCAGACGAACCCGCGCGTCCAGCCGGGGAGTTCGAGCGACGCGTCGCCGGGGGAGCCGACCTCCACGACGCCCCGGTACAGGCCGGGGCGGCCCTGGGAGGGCCCCGACACCGGAAGCGCCCGCACCGCCGACGGCACGTCGAACGCGTCGAGGCGCAAGGCGCGCGCCCGCACCCCGTGCACGTACTGCCGCTCGTGCAGGATGCCCCCGGTGACGCCCTTCGGCTCACCCGTGCGCGGCCCGTAGTTGACCCGCCCCAAGGACTCCACCCACAGCTCCACGCGCGCGTGCCCGGCCACGGGAGAGGCCAGCGTCGGGGTGCCCTCCGTGAGGACGTCGGCCCGCACCCCGTCGACGTACACCACCGCCCGGTCCCGAAGACCGCGCACGCTCAGCGGATACGGCTCGCGCGGCCCCGGCAGCGTCACCGCGTACCGCACCAGACCGCGGTCCACGTCCAGCTCCTCGAACGTGGGCGGGACCGCGTGCTCCGACTCGGGGGAGCCCAGCGCGTCCAGGACCGCGTCGAGCGGGCACCAGTCCGTCAGGGGAGCCGACACGGGCGCGCCGAGCGACGGCGGCGGAGGGGGCGGCTCCGGCAGCGGGTCCGCCGCGTACCGCGCCAGGACCTCCCTGAACGCCCAGAACTTCTCCGTGGCACGGCCGAACTCGTCCACCGGCGCGTCGTAGTCGTACGAGGTGACGTCCGGCTGCAGCACCCCGTCGTGCAGCGCGCCACCGCCCCGGTTGGCACCCGCCCAGCCCGCGAAGTTCGTGCCGCCGTGCGCCATGTAGAGGTTCACGGACGCCCCGCACTCCAGGATCTCCCGCAGCGCCCCGGCCGCGTCGGCGGCGTCCCGCACGACGTGCTCGGCGCCCCAGTGGTCGAACCAGCCGCACCAGAACTCCATGCACATCAACGGACCCTTGGCACGGTGCCTGCGCAGCGTGTCGAAGCCGGCGCGGGCCCCCGAACCGAAGTTCACCGTCGCCAGGACGTCCGGGATCGAACCGCCGGTCAGCATGTGGTCCTCGGGACCGTCCGACGTGCACAGCGGAACGGTGACGCCCTCGGCGCGCAGCAGGTCCGCGAGGCGGCGCAGATACACCTGGTCCGAGCCGTAGCTGCCGTACTCGTTCTCGACCTGCACCATGATCACCGGACCGCCCGCGCCGGAACCGTCCCCGGCGGCGTCCCCGCGGTGCTGGCGCGCCACGACCTGCGGAAGCAGCCGCCGGAACCAGCGGGTCACATGCCCCAGATACTCCTCGTCACGGGTCCGCGCGCGTGCCCCCACCGCACCCGTCAGCCAGTGCGGCAGACCGCCGTTCTCCCACTCCGCGCAGATGTAGGGCCCCGGGCGCACGATCGCCCACAGGCCCGCCTCCCGCGCCGCGTCCAGGAAACGGCCCAGCGCCTCCACGTCGTGGAACGTGCCCGGACGCGGCTCGTGCAGATTCCACGGGACGTAGGTCTCCACACAGTTGAGGCCCATCGCCCGCAGCATCGCCAGGCGGTGCCCCCACTGCGCCTCGTGCACCCGGAAGTAGTGCAGCGCGCCCGACAGCAGCCGCACCGGCCGCCCGTCCAGCTCGAAATCGTCCTCGCCGACCCTGAACCCGTTCATCGCGTCCTCTCGCTCACGTCTCGCCCACGATCACCTCTGGCGGGCAGCAGGGTCCATGGACAAAGATCGGGTCCGGTTGGACGCAGCGAGGGAACAACCCGCATCCGGACGATGCGGCGAGCGGGCCGGGCCAGGACCGCACCGGAAGGGGCGCACGCGGATGTACCACACGTGGATGCGGTATTTCACTCCCAGCCCGACCCATCACAAACTGGGCCTCGCCTGCCTCGGCGTCGGCCTCCAGCACGGCCTCCTGCCGACGGTCGGCCCCCGCACCCTCGACCACCACGTCGCCGTCGTGGTCAGCGCGGGCGGCGGCTGGTTCCGCGGCGCCGACGGCCGCCGCACCACCGTCACCGCACCCGCCCTGATCTGGCTCACCCCCGGCGTACGCCACCACTACGGCCCCGACCCCGACACCGGCTGGGACGAGTGCTTCGTCGACTTCACCGGCCCCGCCACCGCCACGTACACCGAACTCGGCTACATCGAACCGGCCCGCCCCGTCGTGCCGCTCTCCGACGCCGCGGGCGCCCGCG
>NZ_LIRJ01000352.1 GCF_001419745.1 Streptomyces silaceus
AACGACACCAACGACGGCTACACCGGCGCGTATCACGACTGGGACTACTGGCAGCGCGAGATCGACGTCCTCGCCCTCCACGGGTACAACGAGGTCCTCGTCTACGCCGGCGCCGACGCCGTCTACCACCGCGCCTTCCAGGAGTTCGGGTACACGGACGAGGAACTGCGCGCCTGGATCCCCGCGCCCGCCCACCAGCCCTGGTGGCTCCTGCAGAACATGTCCGCCTTCCCGCACCCCGTCTCCCGTCAGCTCCTCGACGCCCGCGCCCGCCTGGGCCGCCGCATCTGCGACCGGCTGCGCGAGCTGGGCATGACGCCCGTCCTGCCCGGCTACTTCGGTACCGTGCCGCCCGGCTTCGAGGAGCGGAACCCGGGCGCGAGAACCGTCCCGCAGGGCGACTGGGTGGGATTCGCGCGACCGGACTGGCTGGATCCGCGCACCGGCCACTTCGCACGCGTGGCCGCCGCGTTCTACCGCGCCCAGGACGCCCTGTTCGGCCCGACCACGATGTACAAGATGGACCTGCTCCACGAGGGCGGAAAGCCCGGCGACGTACCCGTCGGCGATGCCGCCAAGGGTGTCGAGAAGGCTCTGCGGACCGCCCGTCCGGGCGCGACCTGGGTCATCCTCGGCTGGCAGCACAACCCGCCCAAGGCCATCACCGACGCCGTCGACAAGTCGAAAATGCTCGTCGTCGACGGGCTCTCCGACCGGTTCCCGAACATCACCGACCGCGAGTCCGACTGGGGCTCCACCCCGTACACCTTCGGCTCCATCTGGAACTTCGGCGGTCACACCGTCCTTGGCGCCAACACACCCGACTGGGCCGCCTTGTTCGAGGCCTGGCGCACCAAGGACGGGAGCGCCCTGCGCGGCATTTCGCTCATGCCCGAGGCCGCCGACAACAATCCGGCCGCCTTCGCCCTCTTCTCCGAACTCGCCTGGCGGACAGGCGAGTTGGATCTGGAGGCGTGGTTCGGCGAATGGGCGGTTGCCCGGTACGGGGGACGTGACCCTCATGCCGCTGCCGCCTGGGACATCCTGCGCCGCACCGCCTACGGCACCGACCGCTCGGACGAGTGGGCCGAAGGCGCCGACGGCCTCTTCGGGGCCCGGCCCGACCTCGCGGCGACCTCTGCCGCCGCCTGGTCCCCGAAGAAGATGCGGTACGAGGCGAGTGAGTTCGAGCCCGCGCTGGGTGAACTGCTCGCCGTGCGGCAGGGCTTGCGGGGATCTTCCGCCTATCGGCGTGATCTCCTCGACGTCGGGCGCCAGGCCCTCTCCAACCGCAGCCGCGTCCTGCTGCCCCGCATCAAGGAGGCGTACGAGGACGGGGATGTCTCGCGGTTCGACCGGCTCACCCGCGACTGGCTGGAGCTGATGGATCTGCTCGAACGGCTCGTCGCGACCGACTCGCGGCACCTGTTGGGGCATTGGGTCGCCGACGCCCGATCGTGGGGCGCGGGAGCCGAGGAGCGGGAGCACCTCGCCTACGACCAGCTGTCGTTGGTGACCGTGTGGGGCAATCGGTCCGGCGCGGACGCCGGGCTGCGCGACTACGCCAACCGCGAGTGGGCCGGGCTGGTCGGCGGGCTCTACCGGCTGCGCTGGGCGCGGTACTTCAAGGAGCTGCGGGCCGCACTCACGGAGGGTCGCGAGCCGCAGGAGATCGACTGGTTCGCGGTGGAGGAGCGCTGGATCCGTGATCCGGGGCGGTTGGCGAGCGAGCCGACCGGTGACGTGCACAGGATCGCGACCGAGGTGCGGGGCAAGCTGAGCGCCTCGTAGAGGATGCGGCGCCCCCACCGCGTGGGGGCGCCGCCGCCGTTCAGGCGCGCGGGCACTCCTTCCACGCGAGGTGGTAGATCGTGCTGATGTCACCGTCCGTGGAGTCCATCGTCATGAAGCTCGTCTTCGTGGGATCCGAGGTCCCCGCGTCGAGCCGCAGCTCCGTGTTGATGTTGAAGTTGCGTTGCACCCCGCACGGCGCCCAGACCAGCTGGGCCCAGTCCGTGGTGTCGGTGGCCTGCCAGTTGTCGTTGTAGGCGCCCTTGAACTCATGGCTGATGGACGCCGTGTTGGGCGAGCCCTGGAAGTAGTACGACGCCTTCTCCGTGCCCTTGGCGCCGGCTTGGAGGGAGGCGTAGCCGCGGTAGTCCGCGCTGGCGATCGCGTACGTGAAGCCCTGGGGGACGTGGACGACGAGGTTGAGCTGGCAGTTCCTGCGGAACGCGGTGGGGTCCGCGTTGCCGCCCGCCTTGGCGATGTAGTCGCTGTAGGTGACCGTGAACGCCGTGTTGTCCTCGGAGACGGCGATGGCGGCGGTGCCCAGGGGGCAGCCGGAGCCGTTCACCGTGGCGACCTCGATCACGATCTTGTCGGGGGGAGGCTGCAGGATCGCGGTCGCGTCGTGCGCGGGGAGAGTCGTTCCGAACAGCGCCGCGACGGCGCCGCCCAGCAGCAGTGCACCAGCCATGATTCTCCGTTCCATTGCGGAGGAGGGGGGTGGGAGAAGTGCCGGTCGTGCGTGGAACGCATTGCGGGTGCCTGGAGCGGATTGCGTGAGCGAGGGGAGCGTACGGACGGGTGGGACCGGGGGCCAGGGTGAGGTCCGGCCATTCCCCGCCGCCGACGGATTGCGTCTTGACGGGTATACGTCATGCCGAATCTCTGGTAGGAAACCTTCCTAACAGAACGCGGAACGATGAACTCCCCCTTCTGGAGGCCCTCGTGGAGACCCCCCACATACCCCCGCGCACCCTGCACACCTCGCGCCGCAAGCTGCTCGCCTTCATGGGCGCCGCCGCCGTGGCCGGACCGCTCCTCGCCACGCAGACCGCCACCGCGACCCAGACCTCCTCCGGGGTCAGGGCCGGCGGGCTCGACGACCCGGCGAAGAAGGAGATCGCGATGCAGATCGTCTGCAGCGCGGAGAACTCCTCGCTGGAATGGAAGAAGCAGTATCGATACTGCGAGGACATCGACGACGGCCGCGGCTACACCGCGGGCATCATCGGCTTCTGTTCCGGCACCGGCGACATGCTCGACCTGGTCGAGCTGTACACCCAGCGCAAGCCGGGCAACATCCTCGCCAAGTACCTCCCCGCGCTGCGCGAGGTCGACGGCACCGACTCGCACGAAGGGCTCGACCCGACGTTCAAGCCCGACTGGGAGCGGGCGGCCGACACCGACGCGGAGTTCCGCAAGGCGCAGAACGACGAGCGCGACCGCGTCTACTTCAACCCGGCGGTCAAGCAGGGCAAGGCGGACGGCATCGGCGTCCTCGGCCAGTTCTGCTACTACGACGCGATCGTCATGCACGGCGACGGCGGCGACTCCACCAGCTTCCGCAACATCCGCAAGCGCGCGCTGCGTTCGGCCAAGCCGCCGGCGCAGGGCGGCGACGAGGTGGCGTACCTGAACGCCTTCCTCGACGCGCGCGTCTGGGCGATGAAGCAGGAGGAGGCGCACGAGGACACCAGCCGGGTCGACACCGCGCAGCGGGTCTTCCTGAAGAAGGGGAACCTCGGTCTCAACACCCCGCTGGACTGGAAGGTCTACGGGGACCCGTACCACATCGGGTAGTCGTCGCCCCGGTCCGGGGCGGTTCCATCGCGCGGGGCGCCGTCGGCGCCCCGCGCACTCGTGCACCCCTCTTGCCACTCACAGGCCGACATGGATACGGTCCCCGCCAACTCCCCGTCTACGCGCGTCAACCTGCACCGAGGTGAGAGATCCCCATGTTCCTTCGTACGGCCGTGCTGACCCCCGTCGTCGTCGCCGCTCTCGTCGCCCCGGGCGCCGCGGCGGCCCCGCACGCGGCCGGTGACGGCGGACCGCGGGCCGCGGACGGGTGGCAGCGCGCCGGTGACGACATCACCTCCGGCATCAGCGGCCTCGCCCTGGCCTCCCGCGCGGACGGCGCCACCCACGCCCTCGTCGTACGCGACAACAAGGAGCCCGGCCAGAACCGCGTCGCCGACCTCACCTACCGCCCCGGCAGCTCCGCCGTCGTCGAGCCGCTCGCCTGGGCGGGCGGCGGCGAGCCGGTCGACCTGGAGGCGATCGAGGCGGTGCCGGGCGCCACCGACGAGTACGTGGCGCTCGCGAGCCGCGGCCTCGTCTACCGCCTGAAGGTGACGGGCTCCGAGGCACAGGTCCTGGACACCTCCCCGCTGCCCGCGATCGCCGACGGCGACGACTACGAGAGCTTCGCGCTCACCTCCCGGCACGGCAGGCTCGCGGCCGTCTGGGCCGACCGGGGCGCGGGCAAGGACCGCCCCGCGACCGTGCACGCGGCGCCGTTCTCCTTCAACACGTACGGCGAGGCCGACTTCGGCCCGGTCACCACCGCCCGCTTCCGCGCGCCCTACCCGACCGGGGACGTCCGGCACGCCTCCGACCTCTCCGTCACGGAGACGGGCCGCCTGCTGGTCGGCTCGGCGTCGGACGCGGGCGACGACGGCCCCTTCGACTCGGCGGTCCTCGACGCGGGGAAGGTCTCGGTGAGCCGCTCGGGCGCGGTGCGGCTCTCCGTCGACACGTCCCCCGACGTCCTGCGGACGTTCAAGGGCCACAAGATCGAGGCCGTGGAGTGCGTGCCCGGCACCCGTACCGCCGTCCTCGGCACGGACGACGAGAACGGCGGCGGGTCCGTCAACTCGGCCCGGGTGTGCGGGGAGTAGCGGGACGCGAAGGCCCGGGTGTTACTGTCCCCGCATGTCCAAGGCCGAGATCGACGCACTGACCGCCGAGTTCTTCGGCACCCTCGACACGCGGGGCGGCCGGGCCGCCGGGCTTGACCGCCTCCGTGACCTGGTGGTGCCGGGCGGCGTGATCTGCAAGACCGGCCCCGACTACGCGGCGTACACCGTCGAAGAGTTCATCGCGCCCCGCGAGGCGCTGCTGTCCGGCGGGCGCCTCGCCGAGTTCAGCGAGTGGGAGACCGCCGAACGCACCGACATCGTGGGCGACATCGCCTCGCGCTTCGGTACGTACGGCAAGTCCGGCGTCCTGGACGGCGAGCCGTTCGAGGGCGGCGGCTCCCAGACCTTCCAGTTCGTCCGCACCCCGCAGGGCTGGCGGATCGCCGCGTACTCCTGGTACGACGCGCCCTGATCCGAGCCAGGGCCCCGGGGGCGGTCGGGGCCCGTTCCTCAAGTCGGCCTGCGGGAACGGCTCTTCCCCGATGCCGCGATGCACAGCGCCGCCAGGGCCGCCGTGATTCCGCCGAGGACCATCACCGTGGACACCGACGTCGCGTCCACGACCGTTCCGCCCGCCAGCGCCCCGGCCGACAGCGTCGCCTGGAACGACGACGTGAACAGGACGGACGCCGCCTCGGGGGCGTCCGGCGCGGCCGTCGCGAACCACGTCTGCGAGCAGACCGGCACCGCGCCGTACGCGAGGCCCCACACCAGGAGCAGCACGAGCGCCGCGGAACGGCTCGCGCCCAGGAGCGGCAGGAGCAGTGCCGCCGTGGCGAGGAGCGCCGCCGCCACCGCGAAGGTGGTCCGCAGGGTCCGCCCGGCCCACGCTCCCGCGAGGAAGTTGCCGACGATGCCCGCGCCTCCGTACGCGAGCAGGAACGCGGTGACGAGCCCGGGGCCCGCGTGCGTCACCTCCGCCAGGAACGGGGTGACGTACGTGTACGTACCGAAGTGCGCCGTCACGATCAGGAACGTCACGGCGAGACCGGCCCGGACGCGGGGCGTGCGGAGCAGGTCGCGGAGCACGGTGAGCCCGGTGACCTGCCGGGGCGGCAGCGGCGGCAGCGTCAGGAGGAGAGCGGCCAGGACCGCCAGCGTGAGGATCCCCATCGCGACGAACACCGTGCGCCAGCCCGCCAGTTGGGCCAGCAGCGTACCGGCGGGCACGCCCAGCACGGAGCCGAGGGGGACGGCGGAGAAGATCAGGGCGGTCGCGCGGCCCGTCCGCTCCGGCGGCACCAGGCGGGACGCGAGCCCCACGCCGATGGACCAGAACGCGCCGATGACGAAGCCGACGAGGACGCGGGAGACCATCATCAGCCAGTAGGCGGGCGCCCACGCGGCGAGGAAGTTCGCGAGGGCGAGCACCGCCATCAGGAGGCAGAGCATGCGGCGCCGGTCGACGCGTGCGGTCGTGACCGTCACGGCCGGGGCGGCGACGGCTGCGAGCAGGCCCGGCAGCATCATCATCAGCCCGGACGTGCCGTCCGAGGTGGCGAAGGTGTCGCCGATGGGGGTGAGCAGGCCGATGGGGAGGATCTCGGTGGTGACGATCGAGAAGATCCCCAGGGCGAGGGAGAGGACGGCGAGCCAGGAGACGAGGGCCGGGCGGGCCCCGGCCTCGGCCTCGGGTGCGGTGCCGGGGCGTGGGGCCTTGGTGGTGGGTGCGGGCGAGGACATGGCCCGATTCCAGCAGCGGAGGCCCGTCCCGGTCTGGCATGAATCCGACGTCGACGTCGACGCCCTGCCGCCGGGCCCTCCCCTACGGCGCGTCGATGCCGGAGATCCGGTACTTGCTCACCTCGGCGTCGCGGATCCGAGCGGCCTGCTCGGGCTCGGGACCCGCACCACGGAAGCGCGCGAGATCCTGGTCCGTCTCCCACCGCTCGTACACGTTGATCCGGTCCGGGTCGGTCACGTCCGCCGACAGGGCGTAGTCCAGGCACCCGGCGGCGGCGCGCGCCTCTTCCACGACCTTCACGCACCCGGCCAGGTACGCCTCGCGCGCACCGGCCTCCACCCACAGCTTCCCGGCGATGATGATCACGTCACTCCTCGCGTATGCGCGTGCTGTTACCAGGAGGACAGACCGCGGCGGCCCGCCGAATTCATCGGTGCCGCGCCGCAGCGGGCCGACGGCATGACGCGTCGGCACCCGCCTAGTCGTCGATCGCCTGGTACGCCGTCGTCCAGAAGTCCTGGTGCAGACGCGGGGTGTCGAGGGTGTCGATCGCCGTCTGGGACAGGAGGATCCCGGTGAGCCCCTCGGCCGGATCGGCGTACGCGGTGGTGCCGAGGCCGCCGTCCCAGCCGAACTGGCCGACGGACGCGAGGTCGCGCCGGTGGGTGCGGACCGCCATGCCGAAGCCGAAGCCGCCGTGCGCGCCGAAGTATTCGGGAAGACTGTTCTTCTCCGCGGCCTGCTCCGGGGTGAGGTGATTCGTCGTCATCAGCTCGACGGAGGGGCGGGAGAGGATGCGCTCGCCGCCGTAGGTCCCCTTGTTCAGGAGCATCTGGTAGAAGGCGTTGAAGTCGTCGACGGTCGACACCAGGCCGGTGCCGCCCGACTCGAACTTCGGGGGCCGGCTGTAGCGCCCGCCGGCCGCCTCGTCCCACACCTCCAGCTCGCCGGTCTCCTGGTCGTGGGCGTAACTCGTGGGCAGGCGGTGGAGCTTGTCGGCGGGTACGTGGAAGCCGGTGTCACGCATGCCCAGCGGACCGAAGACCCGTTCCCGCAGGAACGCCCCGAACGACTGGCCCGTGACCCGCGAGACGAGCACGCCGAGCACGTCGGATCCGGTGTTGTAGAGCCAGCGCCTCGACCGGGTCGTCGAGCCGCAGCCGGCACTCCTCGACGAGGATCATCACGGCGGCCGCCGTGACGGGCTTGGTCACGGACGCCATGCGGAAGATGGTGTCGCGGCGCATCGGCGTGCCCGCGCCGCCCGCCTCATGGGTGCCGAGCGCCTCGACGTGCGCCTCACCACGGCGGCCGACCAGCGCGACGAGGCCGGGAATCGCCCCGGAGTCGACATGCCCGGCGAGCACCTCGCGCATCCTGCCCAGGCGCGACGCGGACAGCCCCCCGCCCTGATCGGCCTTCCCGTTCCGGCTTCCGCTCTTCGTCATGACGCCTCCCCTGACGGAGCGCCCGACGCGCCCACGTTGCGAACACCGTACACAGGTGCGCACAGTGTTCGCAACGCATGAACGTCGTACGCCGGGGCCGGACGGTCCGGCCCGGGGACGTCAGTGCGTGCCCGCGGATTCCGGCTCCGCGGGGGGCGCGCCGGGAGCCGAACCCGCCTTCGTACCCAGGTGGTTGAAGACCAGGTTCAGGGCCACCGCGAGGATGCAGCCCGTCGAGATGCCGGAGCCGAGGACGATCTGGGCCCAGTCGGGGAACGCGGCGTAGAAGCCGTCCGAGAGGGCCGGGGCGAGGCCCGCGCCGAGGGTGACGACCACGATGAGGGCGTTGTCGCCGCGGTGGAGGTCGGCCTGGAGCAGGGTCTGGATGCCGCTGACCGCGATGGAGCCGAAGAGGAAGAGGCTGACGGCGGCGAGGACCGGCATGGGGACGACGGAGATGAGCGCCGCCGCGGCCGGGCTGAGGCCGATCAGGACGAGGATCGCGCCGCTGAGCGCGACGACGAAGCGGCTGCGCACCTTGGAGATCACGACCAGGCCGATGTTCTGGGCGAACGCGCTGGCGTGGAAGGCGTTGAAGAGGGGGCTGAGCGCGGAGCCGAGGGCGTCGGCGCGCAGCCCGCGGGCGATGGTCTTCTCGTCGACGTCCTTCTCGACGATCTTGCCGAGGGCGATCATGTCGGCGGTCGACTCGGTGAGGATCACCAGCATCACGACGCACATCGAGATGATCGCGGGGAGGTTGAACTCCGGGGCGCCGAAGTGCAGCGGCGAGGGGATGCCGACCGGGTCGGCGCCGTCCAGCTTCGAGAAGTCGGCGAGGCCCATCGGTATCGCGAGCAGCGTGCCGAAGATCATCGCGAAGAGCATGCTGATCTGCTTGAGGAAGCCGCGCGTGAACCGCTGGAGCAGCAGCATCATCAGGACGGTGGCGCCCGCCAGGCCGATGCTCTTCGGTTCCGGCGTGCCGGTCGTGGAGTCGTCGACGATCCAGTCGTACGCGACGGGGATGAGCGAGACGCCGATGAGGGTGATGACCGAGCCCGTGACGACGGGCGGGAAGAAGCGGACGAGCCGCGAGAAATAGGAACTGACCAGGAACCCGAAGAGGCTCGACACGATGATCGCGCCGAAGACGACCGGCATGCCGGCCTCGACGCCGCCCTGCGTGGTGATGATCGTCAGCATGACGCCGACGCCCGCGAACGAGACGCCGTTGACGAACGGCAGCCGCGAGCCGATGAAGGTGCCGATGCCGAGGGTCTGCAGCAGGGTCGCGATGCCCGCCATCAGGAGGCTGCCGCCCATGAGTACGGCCGTGTCGCCCGGGGACATCTTCGCCGCGACGGCGACCACCAGCGGGACGGAGACCGCGCCCGCGTACATGGAGGCGACGTGCTGGAGGCTCGCGACGAGCATGCGGCCCGGCGGCAGGACCTCGTCGACCGGGTGGACTTCGGGGGCGTCCGCGCGCGCGTCGGCGGACTTCGTTCCAGAACTCATGGGTGGCGCTTCTTCCGTTGCGTGACGCCGGAAGTCGCCCCTGTTCCGTGGGAGTTCATGAGACGCGGAACAGAGCAGACGTAACCGACTGGAAAGTAACTTCCGCCATGCGATCGGCGGCGCCACGACGTTACGACAGCGCACCCCGGCTGCGGAAGACCCCGGAGCCCTCCACATCGACCGCCGCGACCGCATCCACCTGCCCGTTCGGGCACTTGAGGCTGCCCTTCCGCTTCTGGCCCCGACACCTGCCCACCGGCAAGACTGGGTGCCTCTGTCACCGAGGAGCCCCCGTTGCGCGAACACGAGCACGCCAGGACGACCGACACCGCGACGTCACGAGCCGCGGCCCGCAGAGCCACGGCGGAGGCCGACACCCCGCTGCAACGGCTCCTCGCCCTCCAGGGCTCCGCGGGCAACGCCGCCGTCGTCCAGACGCTCCGCCAAGGCGAACAGCCCGCGGTGCAGCGGGCGGTGACCGGCAGCACGCCCGTCCAGCGGGCGGGCGGTCCGGACGCCATGGACGTCGACAAGCGGGACTTCTCCGACGCCGAGGAGATCTCGGACGGGGGCTACGACTCCGAGGCGAACGAGTACGACTACCCCACCTTCATGGCCGAGCGGGACACCCACCCGCGCTCGACCACACCGACGCCCCAGCCCGCGGCGGGCTTCGGCGAGAGCACGTACGGCATCGACCCGGCCAAGGTGAAGTCGATGCGCGAGGACAGGAAGCAGGGGCGTGACGTGCCGCCGCTGCGCTACCGCAAGGACAGCGAGCTGCTGTACCGCTGGGACGGCAGGACGCCCGACCAGATCCTCGGCACCGGGTTCAAGCCCTGGAACGAGAAGCTGCCGGCGAGCCTGCGGCACTACCAGAAGCTGCTGCAGAAGACCGGTTTCGTCAGCACCACCCGCTCCCCGGGCGGCTACGTGCCCGACTGGGCGCGCCAGCCGGACGGCAGCGGCTACCGCTATGTGATCGACGCCCCCGGCGGGATCGACCTGGTGGACACGCTGGGCACCACGTCCTTCGTCCAGCAGCAGGAGGTCATCTTCTGGAAGGGCATCCAGCCCGGCCACATCCTCCGCGCGGAGCTGTGCGACAAGAACGGCAAGGTCATCAAGGTCATCCCGCGCGGGGGCGCGGCGGCCCAGGGCGACGCCATGGACGTCGACGGCTGAGGGCCCCCTTCGACGGCTGACGGCCCGCAGGACGCGAGGGCGGCCCCTCGCGCGGTCGGATGCCGCGCGAGGGGCCGCAGGAGTGCCGTGGTGGCCGGGTGACCAGGTGGGCCCGTGGCCGGTGACCCGGTCGGTCAGTGCGCGACCGCCTGCCCCGGCACCCGCGTCTCGGCGATCTCGCCGCCCGGCTCCATCGGCGCCGTGACGTCGTCGTCGTCGCGTCCCCTGCCGATGTGGTTGAAGACCAGGTTCAGGAGCACGGCCGCCACGCAGCCCGTCGAGATGCCCGAGTCGAGGATGATCTTCGCGGTCTCCGGGAACGCGTGGTAGAACTCCGGCGCCGCGATCGGGATGAGGCCCACGGCCAGCGAGACGGCCACGATCAGGACGTTGTTGTCGCGCTCCAGGTTCGCCTTGACCAGCGTCTGGATGCCGCTCGCGGCGACCGAGCCGAAGAGCACCACGCCCGCGCCGCCGAGCACCGGGCGCGGCACGACCGCGATCAGCGAGGCGGCCATCGGGCACAGACCCATCAGGACCAGGAAGCCGCCCCCCGCGGCGACCACATAGCGGCTGCGGATCTTCGTCATCGCGACGAGGCCGATGTTCTGGGCGAACGCGCTGCACATGAAGCCGTTGAAGATCGGGCTGATCGCGGAGCCGAGGGTGTCGGCGCGCAGACCGGCGGCGATGGTCTTCTCGTCGGCGGGGCGGCCCACGATCTCACCGAGCGCCAGCATGTCCGCGGTGGACTCGGTCATGGAGACGACCATGACGACGCAGAGCGAGACGATCGCGGCGGCCGCGAACTGCGGGGCACCGAAGTGGAACGGCGTCGGGAAGCCGACGATGTCCGCGTCGCCGACCGGGCTGAAGTCCGTGACGCCGAAGGGGATCGCGACGAGCGTGCCGATGACCAGGCCGAGCAGGACCGCGATCTGCTTGACGAAGCCGGTGGTGAAGCGGCGCAGCAGGAGCACGATGACCAGCGTGATGCCGGCGAGGGCGAGGTTCTTCGTCGAGCCGTAGTCGTCGGCGTCCGGCGCGGGCCCCTGGGCCCAGCCGAAGGCGACGGGCATCAGCGAGATGCCGATGAGGGTGATGACGGTGCCGGTGACGACCGGCGGGAAGAACCGCACCATCTTCGAGAAGAACGGGGCGGCGATGAAGCCGAGGATGCCCGCGACGATCACCGCGCCGAAGATGATCGGCAGCGCGTCGTCCTTGTCCTTGGTCGAGTCGACGACCGCGAGCATGGGCGCGACACCGGCGAAGGTGACGCCGTTGACGAAGGGCAGCCGGGCGCCGATCTTCCAGATGCCGAGGGTCTGCAGGAAGGTCGCGAGTCCGGCGGTGAACAGACAGGCGCCGGTCAGGAACGTGAGCTCCTTGGCGGACAGACCGATGGCCGCGCCGACGATCAGGGGCGGGGCGACGACGCCCGCGTACATGGCGGCCACGTGCTGGAGGCCCGTGGTCGCCATCTTCAGTGGTGGGAGTTTCTCGTCGACCGGGTGTATGGACCCCTCGTCGGACTCCGGGGCCTTGGTGGTGCCTTGCTTGGTGAACCTGGGCTTGGTGGCCACTGTGGCTCCTCCTGTTGTTTTCCAGAACCGGCCCGCGGCCGGCACTTTTCGCTTCTGGGAGGTGGTGCGTGGTGCAAGGGCTTGCTCGATGTGAAGTTGTGGGTGGTGCTGAGAGGTACCGGCGTGGCCGGTGGTGTTGCGCCCAGGTAGTGCTGACCGCCCCGGGAACGCGAGGCTTTGGGCCGCGTTCCGGGGCGGCACTTGAGCAGCCCGCTCGGCTGCTCAAGTCCGGTCGGGGGCCGTCCCCCCCGACCGGAGATCCAGGTGTCAGGCCTCGGCGGCGATCCGCGCGAGGCGCTGCGCCTCGTCCCGCGTGGAGCGGGCGATGGCGTCCTCGTCGGCGCGCAGCAGACGGCCGTTCTCGACGACCGGCTCGCCGTTGACGAGGGAGAGGGTGACCGGGGCCGCCGCGCCGAAGACGATCGCGGTCACCGGGTCGGCGATCGAGGCGTGCCCGATGCCGTCGATCTTCCAGAGCACGAGGTCGGCGAGCTTGCCGGCCTCCAGGGAGCCGATCTGCGTGGCCCGGCCGAGGACCTGCGCGCCGCCGTAGGTGCCGAGGCGCAGGGCCTGGCGGGCGTTGAGCGCGGCCTCGCGGTGGGCGCCGAGACGGTTGATGAGCAGGGCGTTGCGCAGCTCGGTGTGGAGCTCGCCGGACTCGTTGGACGCGGTGCCGTCGACGCCGAGGCCGACGGGGACGCCCGCCCGGAGCATGTCGGGGACGCGGGCGATGCCGGCGGCGAGGCGGGCGTTGGAGGACGGGCAGTGCGCGACGCCGGTGCCGGTGCGGGCGAACGCGGCGATGTCGGCGTCGTTCATGTGGACGCAGTGCGCCATCCACACGTCCTCGCCGAGCCAGCCGGTCGACTCGAAGTACTCGGTCGGGCCCTTGCCGAAGAGCTCGTGGCAGAACTTCTCCTCCTCGACCGTCTCGCTGCCGTGGGTGTGCAGGCGTACGCCGAGACGGCGGGCCAACTCGGCGCCCTGCTGCATGAGTTCGGTGGAGACGGAGAACGGCGAGCAGGGGGCGACGGCCACCTGCGTCATCGCGTCGAAGGAGGCGTCGTGGTGCTTCTTGACGGTCTCCTCGGTGGCGGCGAGCGCGCCCTCCAGGGTCTCGACGGCGAAGTCCGGCGGCAGGCCGCCGTCCTTCTCGCTGCGGTCCATCGAACCGCGGGCCAGGGTGAAGCGGACGCCCATCTCGGAGGCGGCACGGATGATCGAGCCGGAGAGGTCCCCGGAGCCCCGCGGGAAGACGTAGTGGTGGTCCATGGCGGTGGTGACACCGCCGCGGGCCATCATCGCCAGCGAGCCCTGCGCCGCCGCGTACGTCATCTGCTCGTCGATGCGCGCCCACGTCGGGTACAGCGCCACCAGCCAGTTGAAGAGGTTGTGGTCGGTGGCCAGACCCCGGGTGATCCACTGGTAGAAGTGGTGGTGCGTGTTGACGAGGCCGGGCGTGGCGAGGTGGCCGGTGCCGTCGACGCGGCGCACGACGTTCTCCAGGCCCTCGGGCGCCTTGCCCGCGCCGATGGACTCGATCCTGTTGCCCGCGACGACGATGTACCCCGAGGCGTACTCGGTGTCGTGGGCGTCGACCGTCGCGATGGCGACGTTCTCGATGACGATGCGGTCTGCCGAAGAAGGTGCCATGGTGCTTCCTTCAATTCGTGAGTGGCGATTGGGCACGGCAGGACCCTAGGAGGATTTGAGTGCCGCGGCGGCGTCGACGCTGCCGCGGGTGCCGAGATGGTGGAAGAACAGGTTGAGCAGGACCGCGACGAGCGCGCCTGCGCTGATGCCGGAGCCGAGCACGGTCTGCGCCCAGGCGGGGAACTCCGCGTAGAAGGTGGGTGCGGCGAGCGGGATGATGCCCGCGCCCAGCGACACGGCCACGAGGATGATGTTGGAGCTGTCGTCCAGGCCGGCCTCGGAGAGCGTACGGATGCCGCTGACCGCGATGGAGCCGAAGAGGACGATGCCCGCGCCGCCGAGGACCGGCATGGGGACGACGTTGACGACCGCGCCGAGCACCGGGAAGGCGCCGAGCACGATGAGCGCTCCGCCCGCGACGGCGACGACATAGCGGCTGCGGACGCGGGTCAGCGAGACGACGCCGACGTTCTGCGCGAACGCGGAGGTCGGGAAGCCGCCGAAGACCGGGCCGACGAGGGTGGCGATGCCGTCGGTGCGCAGACCGCGGGTGATGGTCTTCCCGTCGGTCTTGCGGTCGCAGATCTCGCCGAGGGCGAGCATGCCGGCGGCCGACTCGGTCATCAGGACCAGCATCACGATGCAGAGCGAGAGGATCGCGGCGGGCTGGAAGGTGGGCGCGCCCGCGGCGAACGGCGTGGGCAGGGCCGCCAGCGGCGCCGACTGCACGGAGGTGAAGTCCGCCATGCCGAAGGGGATCGCGGCGAGCGTGCCGATGAACATGCCTGCCAGCAGGGCGACTTGCTTGAGGAAGCCGCGTCCGAAGCGCTGGAAGAGCAGGATCACGACGAGCGTGAAGGCGGCGAGCGCGAGGTACTTCATGTCGCCGAACGTGGGGTCGGTGTCGTCGCCGCCCTGCGCCCACTTCACGGGCACGGGCATCAGCGTGACGCCGATGAGGGTGATGACGACCCCGGTGACCAGCGGCGGGAAGAAGCGGAGCAGCTTGCCGAAGAAGGGTCCGATGGCGAGACAGAAGACGCCCGCGACCATCACCGCGCCGTAGATCGCGGGGAGTTGGTCGCCCTTGGCGTTGGTCTCGGCGATGGCGAGGATGGGTGCGATGCCCGCCGAGGAGGCGGCGTTCACGAACGGCAGGCGGTTGCCGACGAATCCCTTGACGCCGAGGGTCTGCAGGATGGTGGCGAGACCGGCGATCAGCAGACCGGCGGCGATGAGCCGGGTCTGGGCCACGGTGTCCAGGCCACAGGCCTGTCCGATGATGAGCGGAGGGGTGACGACACCCGCGTACATGGCGGCGATGTGCTGGAGCGCGGCGGGGACGAGCCGCGAGGGGTGAAGCTTCTCATCCACCGGGTGACAGCCGGGAGTCGACGCTCCGTCGGAACGGTCACTGTTCATCGGTGGGGTGGAACATGGGCCTTCTGCCGGCCCCGATGCAGGCTGTGCCATTGCTGTTCCCTCCGGTGTGGCGCGCCCCCGCCCACTGCGGTGGGGCGGGGGCGCGCGTCCCGCGTCAGAGGTTGGTCATGTCGACCGGGATCTTCGGCTCGACGCCGTCCCGCAGGATCGTGGCCTCGATGAGGCCGTAGGGACGGTCGGCGGCGTAGTAGACGGCCCCGTCCTTGGCCTCGTTGTCGAGGCCGAAGGCGGAGAGGTCCTGACGGAAGTGGTGCTTGTTGGGCGCGGAGAAGCGGATCTCGTCGATCTCGCTGCGGTTGTTGATGACCCGCGAACCCATTTGGTAGAGCGTCTGCTGGAGCGAGAGGGAGTACGTCTCCACGAAGGCGTACAGGATGTGCTTCTTGGCCTGCTCGTACGAACGCTCCCAGCTCGGCATGCGCTGCTCGTCACTGGTCCAGTTGTGCCGCCACCAGGTGGACAGGGAGGTGGCGAGGATGCGGTCGTAGTCCTCTTGGAGCGTCGTGTACTTGTCCTTGATGTAGCCCCAGAACTCGGAGTTCGTGGAGTTCATCACGGTGAGGTCCTTCAGGCCCGAGAGGACCTCGAACTTCTCGCCGTCGTAGGTGATCTGGGCGAGCCGCGTCTCCTGGCCCTTGCGGACGAAGGAGTGCTTGACCTCGTCGGCGCCGATGAACTTGGCGTTGCTGTCGGAGCCGCCGATGCGCTCCCAGGCGTACTCCTCGATGCGGATGCGCGCCCGGTGGATCGAGGGCTGGCTGTCCACGAAGTGCCGCGCGAGGTGGATGCCGTACTGCTCGGCGGACTCGATGCCGTATTCCTTGGCGAACGCGAAGCAGGTGTTCTTCGTGGTGTCCGTCGGCAGGCAGTTGGCGTTCGAACCGTTGTAGTGGACGTCGTCCAGGTCGCCGGAGAGGGCGACGGAGACGTTCAGGTCCTTGATGTGGTGGGTGTCGCCGTCCCGCGTGATCTTTACGACCCGGTTCTCAGCCTTGCCGTACTGGTTCTGTCCCAGAATGGTGGGCATGTCTGCTAGCTCCCTCGGTAAACGGAGTAGCCGAACGGGTTGAGCAGCAGCGGTACGTGGTAGTGCTCGCCCGGCGTGACGGCGAACGTGATCGCCACCTCCGGGAAGAACGCTCCGGTCGCACCGCTGTCCCGATTCGCGGGGGCGTCCTGCTGCGCCTCGGCTTGCTTGTTCTGCTTGGTCAGGAAGTACGCCTCGGTCTCGAAGTCGAGACGTACGTGGGTGGTGCCCTCCGGCAGGGCCGGGAGGTCCTTGCAGCGCCCGTCCGCGTCGGTCGCACTGCCGCCGAGCGCCTTCCACTCCTCGCCGGCGCCGCCGCGGGCCGACAGCGAGATGGCGACGCCCTCGGCGGGGCGTCCGACGCTGGTGTCCAGGATGTGGGTGGACACCGAAGCGGTGGTGTCGGTGCTCATGCGTCGCTTCCTTCTTCTACGAGACGGGTGAGGCGGATGCGGTTGATCTTGCCCAGTTCGGTGCGGACGATCTCCCGCTCCCGCTCCGCGTCGTTCTCGATCCGGATCCTGAGCTGGCCGAGCATGAACTCGGCCGTGGCGCCGGTGGCGCAGATGAGGAAGACGTGTCCGAACCTCTCCTGGTAAGCCAGGTTCAGTTCGAGCAGTTCGGCCTTGAGTTCCTCGGAGGCCCCGGCCATCCCGCGCTGCTCGCGGGCGGACGTCGGGTCTCCCGGCTTCGGGCGGCCGATCGGCGGGTGCCCCGCCATCGCCTCCGCCAGGTCGTCCGCGGTGAGCTCGGCCATGGCGGCGTCGCTCGCGGCGAAGAGGGCGTCGGCGGTGGTGAAGGGGCGCTGGGCAAGCAGCTTGCTTCCCCAGGCCGAAGAGGCACATGCCTCGTGGAGGGCGGCGGCGGCCGCGGCCTCCTCCAAGGCGTTGAACCGGGCGATGCCCGCGGGGGGTGTGGGGGCCTCCCCCACAAAGCGCTGTGTACTCGAAGTCACGGGAGCCTCCGTGGCCTTGTGCTGGACGGGCTGCGGAACAGCTAAGACCTTCAACAACACCGCGTCAACAGTTTGTTGAAATAACTTGAACAAAGAAGCCGCCACCCGGCGATACGGGTGACGGCTCGGCTGCGCAGCGTGACTCGGGGGCGTCCCGACCGGGGAGATTATTCGCCCTTCGCGGCGTTCTCCCTGTTCAGGTAGTTGTACACGGTGAAGCGGCTGACCCCGAGGGCCCCCGCCACCGTCTCCACGCCGTGCCGCACGGAGAAGGCCCCGCGCGCCTCCAATATGCGCACGACCTCCTGTTTGGCCTTGCGGTCGAGCTCGGAGAGCGGCCGGCCCTGCTTGCGCTCCAGGGCCAGCAGGATGTGGTCCAGGGAGTCGGCGAGCTGCGGCAGCCGTACGGCCACCACGTCCTCGCCCTCCCAGGCGAGGACCACGTCGTCGGCCCCGGCCTGGTCCGGCGGCATCATCTCGCCGCCCATGGCGTCCACCAGCGGCTTCACCGCGGTGACGAACGGGTCGTCCCCGAAAACGGTCACTTATCCCCCTCCCCCGGCTCCCGCGCCTGCCCCGGTTCGCCGATCACGTTGACCTGCAGCGAGACCCGGGTGGCACCCGCCCCGAGGGACTTGCGCAGCATGGCGTCGACCGCGGTCAGCACCGCGTCGACGTCCCCCTCCGCCGTGTTGCCGAACGGCCCTACGTCCACCGCGTCCAGCGGCGCCCCCTGAATGACCTCACGGGCGACCAGCGCATGCGCCGGGGCCTCGTCGAGGTCGAAGGGTTCGGTCGTGAACTCCACTCTCAATCGCACGCGGCCAACCTAGCCCGGCCACGCGAAATTTCGGCAGCCCCCTCTTGACAGCTTCCGCAGATCGGAGGCAGTCTTCCACCAGACAGAAATGAACTTCCGCAATACGGAAGGAGCGCGGAAGCCCCATGGGATACTCCGACCAGCGCTTCAATGTGAACCTGTCGATCCTCTTCACCGAGCTCCCGCTCCTGGAGCGCCCCGCGGCCGCCGCGAAGGCGGGCTTCACCGCGGTCGAGCTGTGGTGGCCCTGGGTCGACGCCCCCACCCCCGAGCAGTCCGAGCTCGACGCCCTGAAGAAGGCGATCGAGGACGCCGGCGTCCAGCTGGTGGGGCTGAACTTCTACGCCGGGCAGCTGCCGGGTCCCGACCGCGGCGCCCTGTCGATCCCCGGCGAGGAGAGCGAGAAGTTCCGTGCGAACCTCTCGGTGGCGGCGGACTTCGCGCAGTCGCTCGGCTGCAAGGCCCTGAACGCGCTGTACGGCAACCGCGTGGACGGCGTCGACGAGGCCGCCCAGGACGCGCTCGCCCTGGAGAACCTGGCGCTCGCCGCCCGCGAGGCCGACCGCGTCGGCGCGATCCTGCTGATCGAGGCGCTGAACAAGCCGGAGTCCCCGCTCTGCCCGATCGTGAGCGCGCCCAAGGCGATCGAGATCGTCGACAAGGTGAACGCCGCGACCGGACTCGGCAACGCGAAGTTCCTCATGGACCTCTACCACCTGTCCATGAACGGCGAGGACCTCCCCTCGGCCATCGAGCAGTACGTCGCCAGGACCGGCCACGTGCAGATCGCCGACAACCCCGGCCGCGGCGCCCCCGGCACCGGCTCGCTGCCCCTCGAGGGCCTCCTCGACCAGCTCAAGAAGGCCGGTTACGAGGGCTGGGTCGGCCTGGAGTACAAGGCGGGCGACCGTCCGAGCGCCGAGGCCTTCGACTGGCTGCCCGCCGAGGCCCGCGCCGCGCGCTGAGCGCCAACTCACCGACGTACGAAAGCAGTTAGAGAGGCACCCTCATGAGCAACCTTCCCAAGATCGCGTGGATCGGCCTCGGCATCATGGGCTCCCCCATGTCCGAGAACCTGATCAAGGCGGGTTACTCCGTCACCGGCTTCACCCTGGAGCAGGACAAGCTGGACCGTCTGGCCGCGGCCGGCGGCACCGCCGCGAAGTCCATCGCCGAGGCCGTCAAGGACGCCGACGTCGTCATCACGATGGTGCCCGCCTCCCCGCAGGTCGAGGCCATCGCGTACGGTGCCGAGGGCATCCTGGAGAACGCGAAAACGGGCGCCCTGCTCATCGACATGTCGTCGATCACGCCGCAGACCTCGGTGGACCTGGCCAAGGCCGCCAAGGACAAGGGCATCCGCGTCCTGGACGCCCCGGTGTCCGGCGGCGAGGCCGGCGCCATCGAGGCCGTGCTCTCCATCATGGTCGGCGGTGAGCAGGCGGACTTCGACGAGGCCAAGCCGCTCTTCGACGCCCTCGGCAAGACCATCGTGCTGTGCGGTCCGCACGGCTCGGGCCAGACCGTGAAGGCCGCCAACCAGCTCATCGTCGCCGTCAACATCCAGGCGTGCGCCGAGGCCGTGGTCTTCCTGGAGAAGTCCGGCGTGAACCTGCAGGCCGCGCTCGACGTCCTGAACGGGGGGCTCGCGGGTTCGACCGTGCTGACCCGCAAGAAGGACAACTTCCTGAACCGGGACTTCAAGCCCGGCTTCCGGATCGACCTGCACCACAAGGACATGGGCATCGTCACCGACGCCGCCCGCAACGTCGGTGCCGCCCTGCCCGTCGGCGCCGTGGTCGCCCAGCTGGTCGCCTCGCTGCGCGCCCAGGGCGACGGCGGCCTCGACCACTCGGCGCTGCTCCGCGCCGTCGAGCGTCTCTCCGGCGCCCAGCTCTGAGGCCCTGAGGGCCCCGGAGCACCCAGTCTTCCGGGCCGCGGCGGCGCTGACACCTGTCCTGTCGCGCCCAGGCGTCGCCGCGGCCCGGAACCACATCATCAACTTCAACAAACTGTTGACGTAGCTGTTCAGGGGTCCATACGCTCCGAACACCTCAGCAGCTCAGCAGTCACAGCACGGAAGGTCACGATGTCGAAGCGCGTGCTTACGACCGAGTCCGGCGCCCCCGTCGCCGACAACCAGAACTCCGCCACCGCCGGCGTCGGTGGCCCGATCCTGCTCCAGGACCAGCACCTCCTGGAGAAGCTCGCCCGCTTCAACCGTGAGCGCATCCCGGAGCGCGTCGTCCACGCCCGCGGCTCCGGTGCGTACGGCTACTTCGAGGTGACCGACGACGTCACCGGCTTCACCCACGCCGACTTCCTCAGCGAGATCGGCAAGCGCACCGAGGTCTTCCTCCGCTTCTCCACCGTGGCGGACAACCTCGGCGGAGCGGACGCCGTCCGCGACCCGCGCGGCTTCGCGCTGAAGTTCTACACCGAAGAGGGCAACTACGACCTCGTCGGCAACAACACCCCGGTGTTCTTCATCAAGGACCCGATCAAGTTCCCCGACTTCATCCACTCCCAGAAGCGCGACCCCTTCACGGGCAAGCAGGAGCCGGACAACGTCTGGGACTTCTGGGCGCACGCCCCCGAGGCCACGCACCAGATCACCTGGCTGATGGGCGACCGCGGCATCCCCGCCTCGTACCGCCACATGAACGGCTATGGCTCCCACACCTACCAGTGGACCAACGCCCAGGGCGAGGCCTTCTTCGTCAAGTACCACTTCAAGACGAACCAGGGCATCCGCAGCCTCTCCGCCGAGCAGGGCGCCGAGACCGCGGGCAAGGACCCGAACTCGCACCAGACGGACCTCCTGCAGGCCATCGAGCGCGGCGTGAACCCGTCCTGGACCCTGCACGTGCAGATCATGCCCGCGGCGGAGGCGGCGGACTACCGCTTCAACCCGTTCGACCTCACCAAGGTGTGGCCGCACAAGGACTACCCGCTGCAGCGCGTGGGCCGCCTGGTCCTCGACCGCAACCCGGACAACGTGTTCGCGGAGGTGGAGCAGGCAGCCTTCTCCCCGAACAACTTCGTCCCCGGCATCGGTCCGTCCCCCGACAAGATGCTCCAGGGCCGCCTGTTCGCCTACGCGGACGCGCACCGCTACCGCCTGGGCGTCAACCACACCCAGCTCGCGGTCAACGCCCCCAAGGCGGCCAAGGCCGACAACTACGGCCGCGACGGCCTGATGGCGACCAACGCCTACGGCCGCGACCGCAAGAACTACGAGCCCAACTCGTACGACGGCCCCGCCGAGACCGGCAAGCCGCTGTCGGCGCCGCTGGCGGTCAACGGCCACACCGGCACGCACGAGGCTCCGGCCCACACCAAGGACGACGACTTCTTCCAGGCGGGCGAGCTCTACCGCCTGATGTCGGAGGACGAGAAGTCCCGTCTGGTGGCGAACATCGCCGGCGGCCTGTCGCAGGTCTCCCGCGACGACGTCATCGAGAAGAACCTCGCCCACTTCCACGCCGCCGACGCCGACTACGGCAAGCGCGTCGAAGAGGCCGTCCGCGCCCTGCGCGAGGACTGAGCGAGCAGTAACTCCCAGGCTGCATCGGTGGGTTGACGGGAGGTCGACTCACCGGTGCTGAGCCCGCACCGCCACGGACCCGGATGAGGGGTGGTCCCGTGGAACAGCGGGCAGGCACGGGTCCGCGGCGGCTTCGCGAGCCAGTGCGGTGGTAAAGGTCCGACGGCTCTCCTCTCGACCTGAGGGAGGAAGCCGACGGTTCCGTCGCGACCGCCGCGGTCCCAGCCGACATCCTCCACTCGCCCCGGAGGACCCACAGACTCCGCCCGGCAGCGCGCATGCATGTTCCGCCAGTCGCGCGCCGTCGGGCGGCAACAACTCCACACCCACCAGGCCAGAGCGCCGAGTACGGACGGTCCCGTACTCGGCGCTCTTCTGTGTGCGGGGCGGTTTGATCCCTCCTCTTCCCTTCCTCCGCCCCTTCCCCCGGCACCTCCGGCTGTACGGCGGACTCCCTCCCCGAGCCTCCGGCTGTACAGCGGCTGTACGGCTCCCCCACGGCTCCGCGCACCGACGCCTTGGGGCACCTACGCGTCGCGGTGGGCACCTGGCGAGGGAGCGCTTCAGGGCCAGGGGACGAGGGACCACTTCAGAGCCACGGCCCACTGGACTCCACGGCGTACAGGGAACCGTCGCCACGGTTCAAGGGAGCCGTCGCCACGGGTCAGAGGTAGGTACGTCCAGTGCACCCGCGCCGGCACCAGGGCACCCACGCACGGCGAAGCCCGCGCACGCCGAAGGGGCGGTCCCCCCCTCGGGTGGACCGCCCCTGTTCGGTGCGGGTGGTGTCAGACCTTCAGCGGGCGGATCGCCGTGGGCGCGTGGCCCGGTTCCGTGGCGATCTCCTCGAACTCGGTGACGTCCGAGATGTCGGCCGTCTTGCTCATCGCGATGTTCGTGACGCGCTCCAGGATCGCCTCGACGACGACCGGGACGCGGTGCTCCGCGGCGAGCTTCTTGGCCTGCTCGAAGGCCGGCAGCAGCTCGTCCGGCTCGGTGACGCGGATCGCCTTGCAGCCGAGGCCCTCGGCGACCTTGACGTGGTCGACGCCGTAGACGCCCAGCTCCGGGGAGTTCTGGTTCTCGAACTCCAGGTTGACCTGGAAGTTGATGTCCAGGCCGGCCTGCGCCTGGCGGATCAGGCCGAGGTAGGCGTTGTTGACGAGGACGTGGACGTACGGGATGCGGTGCTGCGCGCCGACCGCCAGCTCCTCGATCATGAACTGGAAGTCGTAGTCGCCGGAGAGGGCCACGACCGGGGTCTCCGGGTCGGCCTTCGAGACGCCGAGCGCGGCCGGGATGGTCCAGCCCAGCGGGCCCGCCTGGCCGCAGTTGATCCAGTGCCGCGGCTTGTAGACGTGCAGCATCTGCGCGCCCGCGATCTGCGAGAGGCCGATGGTGGTGACGTACCGCGTCTCCGGGCCGAAGGCCTTGTTCATCTCCTCGTAGACGCGCTGCGGCTTCATCGGGACGTCGTCGAAGTGCGTGCGGCGCTGGAGCGTGGACTTGCGCTCCAGGTGCGAGGCGACCCACTCCGAGCGGTCGGGAAGCCTGCCCGCGGCCTTCAGCTCCTTCGCCACCTCGACGAACAGCTCCAGCGCGGCCTTGGCGTCCGACGCGATGCCGTAGTCGGGGGCGAAGATCTTGCCGATCTGCGTGGGCTCGATGTCGACGTGGACGAACGTGCGGTCCTTCGTGTAGACGTCCAGCTTGTAGCCGGTGTGACGGTTGGCCCAGCGGTTGCCGATGCCGAGGACGAAGTCCGACTCCAGGAACGTCGCGTTGCCGTAGCGGTGGCCGGTCTGCTGGCCCACCATGCCGGCGTTCAGGTCGTGGTCGTCGGGGATGGTGCCCCAGCCCATCAGGGTCGGCACGACCGGCGTGTCGGTGATCTCGGCGAACTCGACCAGGAGGTCGGAGGCGTCGGCGTTGATGATGCCGCCGCCCGCGATGATCAGCGGACGCTCGGACTCCAGGAGGAAGCCGATCGCCTTCTCGATCTGCGCGCGGGTCGCGGCCGGCTTGTAGACCGGCAGCGGCTCGTACGTCTCCGGGTCGAACTCGATCTCGGCCAGCTGGACGTCGATGGGCAGGTCGATGAGGACCGGGCCCGGACGGCCCGAGCGCATCAGGTGGAAGGCCTGCTGGAAGACGCCGGGGACCTGCGCGGCCTCCAGGACGGTGACGGCCATCTTCGTGACCGGCTTGGCGATCGACGCGATGTCGACGGCCTGGAAGTCCTCCTTGGCGAGCAGGTGGCTCGGCGCCTGCCCGGTGATGCACAGGATCGGGATGGAGTCACCGATCGCGGAGTACAGACCGGTGATCATGTCGGTGCCGGCGGGGCCGGACGTACCGATGCAGACACCGATGTTGCCCGGGTTGGTCCGGGTGTAGCCCTCGGCCATGTGCGAGGCGCCCTCGACGTGGCGGGCGAGGGTGTGGTCGATGCCACCGCCCTCCTTGAGCGCCTTGTAGAAGGGGTTGATCGCGGCGCCCGGCACTCCGAACGCGTTGACGACGCCTTCGCGCTTGAGGATCTCGACTGCCGCGCGGGCAGCGGTCATACGTGCCATGGGAGTTCTCCTGCTTCGACAACGGCTTCGACAGCTTCGGCGGCCGTGACGGCCGACGAGTACGGCTGGCGGTTTCGGCTCCCGTCGCGCCCCGCGGTGAGCTTCAGTTTCCGCATTGTGGAAAGTTTGTTCTGCTATATGGAAGCAATGTAAGCGGGCGCGCCAGAGACCGTCAAGAGACATCCGGGATCCGGCCGAGGTGAGGAGCGCCCGGCGGCCGTTGTCGCAACTTGCCGCCGCCGGGCACGCCTTGGGTGGAGGATGGGAGGGGACGGCGCGAGGGGTCGACGGCACCCCGGTGAGCGAGGCGCGCGACGGTACGGCGTACGGCGGGCGGTGACGACGATGGCGGAGAGTGGCGTGCCGATACGGTGCCCGGACTGCCGGCGCGAGCATCTGTACGCACCGCCCCACTCCCCCTGCGCGTGCGGCGCCCCGGTCGCCCCGACGGTGGTGCGGGGCGCGGCGCCGGTACCGGTCACCGACGCGACCTGGGCGGACCAGTGGGTGACGGTGCGCTGCTGGGCCTGCGGCCGCCAGGGCCAGTGGCCCCAGCCGGAGCTGGGCTGCTCCTGCGGGACGACGCTGCGCATCCCGGTCGTGGCGAGAGAGACGGCCGCGGGGGAACCGGCCGGCGGGGATGCCCGTGGCCGAGGGCCGAGGGCCGGAAACCCGTCCGCGCACGGCCGGGGAGCCGGGGAGCCGGAGGCCGACGGCACCGGAGAGGACCGCCCGCAGGCCCCGCCCGCGCACATCCCGCTGCCCCGCACCGCCCCGCGCCCGCGGCCCGCCTTCCGGCCGGTGACCATCCGCGACGCGCGGGACGCCGTGACCGTGGCCGCCCTCTATCTGCGCTGGCTCGGCTACCTCAACACCCGCAGCGCCGCGGGCCGCCCCACCTCCGGCACCCGCATCGCCGCGCGCGGCCTGCTCGCCCAGGTCGAGCCCGCGCTGCGCCCCACCACGCTGCGCGACGTCGAGTGCCTGTGGCTGACCGCCATGAACGACGCCGGCGACACCCCCGTCACCTGCGCCTACTTCTCCCTGTCCGGCTATACGCCCGAGGCCCGCGCCTGCGCGGACTCCCTGGCCATGCCGCTGTTCACCATGGACCTCACGGGCACGCCCCAGCCGATCAACAGCGCGGCGGACGAGCTGGTCGCCACCGGGGCGTGAGACCGGGGCCCGCCGAAGGACGGACCCGGCCTACCGGGCGGCGCGGGCGCGCAGGTGCAGCAGGTGCCGGGCCAGTGCCAGGCCCGCCAGGAGCGCGACGAGACCGCACACCCCCGGCCAGCCGAAGGCCTCGTACGCCCGCACCCCGAGCCACGACCCGACGCTGCCGCCGAGGTAGGCGCACGTCATGTACGCCGTGTTGAGCCGGGCCCGCGCCTCGTCGCTCAGGGCGAAGATCCGTACCTGGCTGGCGACCGAGCCCGACTGCATGGCGACGTCCAGGAGCAGCGAGCCCACCGCGAGGGCGGCGATGCCCCACGCCCCGCCGAGGCCGCCGAGGAAGAGGACCGCCGCCGCCACGAGGACCGCGACGAGGCAGACGAGGTTGACCGCGTCGGGCCCCCGGCGGTCCACCTGGCGGCCCGCGAGCGGCGTACAGAGCATGGTCCCCGCGTTGACCAGGGCCAGCGCGCCGATCGCCGACGCGCCCAGGCCGTACTCGGGGCCGGTCAGGAGCAGCGCCATGCCGGTCCACAGGGCGGAGAACCCGCCGAAGATCATCGCCTGGTAGAAGCCGGAGCGGCGCAGCTCCGGCTCGGTGCGCAGCAGCCGGAGCGACTCGGCGACGAGCGAGGGATAGCGCTGCCGGGTCGGCGCGGTCGTCGACGGCAGCACGCGCGCCAGGACGCACGCCATGACCAGGGCGACCGCCGCCGTCAGCAGATAAGGGGCGCGCCAGCCCAGCCACTCCCCGATGCTGCCGCCGAAGGCGCGGGACAGGAGCATGCCGCCGATCGAGCCGCTGAGCAGCGCGCCGGTGACGGCGCCGCGCCGGTCCGCGGGCACCAGGCCCACCGCCATGGGCGCCACGATCGGGGCGATCACGGTGGTGGCGCCGACGAGGAAACTCGCCGCGACCAGGGATTTCAGGCCCGGGGCGGCTCCCGCGCCGAGCAGGCCGAGCCCGGCGAGCGCGAGGAG
>NZ_LIRJ01000353.1:0-1395 GCF_001419745.1 Streptomyces silaceus
GGGCCAGCTCGTGGACGACGATGGAGGCGTTGGAGCCGTTGGAGAACGCGGACGGGCTGTAGAACGGCCGCGTCTGGGTCTCCAGGGCGTAGCTGCTCTTCACGTTCGGGACGTAGCCGCCGAGCGCGTTGAACGGGTACTTCCCGTAGATCGTCTCCAGCCACTCGGCGATCTCGGTGGTCCGCTCGATGCTGGCGCGCGCCGAGCCCGCGTTGTCGCCGAGGTCCTTGCTGTAGGCGTTGAGAACCGGAAGACCGGACTCCGTCTTGTCGGTCGTGATGTCGAACTTGCCGACCGCGAGCGTGGCCAGGTAGCTGGCCTGCGGCTTGTTCGAACGCCAGTTGTAGCGGGTCCAGCCCAGCTTCGAGCTCTGCGACTGGAGCACGCCGTTGGAGATCGCCTGCGTGCCGTCCGGCACGGCCACCGACACGTCGTACGTCGCCTTGTCCAGCGGGTGGTCGTTGGACGGGAACCACCACACGGCCGACTCCGGCTCCTGCGCCGCGACGCCGCCGTCGGGCGTGCGATGCCAGGCCGTGTAGCCGTTGATCCTCACCTCGGACGGCTTGCCGGCGTAGCGCACGACGACGGTGATCGGCGTGCCCTTCGCCAGCCCCGCGGCCGGAGTGATCTCCAGCTCCTGGTCGCCGGTCTGCGCGAACTTCGCCTTCTTGCCGTTCACCCGTACTTCGGAGACCTTGAGGCCGAGGTCGAGGTTGAAGCGCGAGAGGTTCTGCGTGGTGCGGGCGTTGATCGTCGCCGTACCTTCGAGGAGGTCGGTCGCGGGCTGGTACTTCAGCCGCAGATCGTAGTGCGAGACGTCGTATCCGCCGTTGCCGCTCGCCGGGTAGTAGGGGTCGCCGAGGCCCGGGGCCCCGGGGGAGAAGTCCGCCGCCGATGCCGGGATCGCCAGCAGGAGGGAGGCCGCGAGCGCGCCCGGGGCGATGAGTCTGCGGTGCACGAAAGCTCCAAGTCGTAGGGGCACATGATCGGTTGGTCCTGTTCGCCGAGCCTATTCAGCCCTTCCCTCGCACGTCATGTCCATGGCCTCACCCGTCACACGATCGCCATTCGGCCGACATGTGCCTTGATGTCCCACACTCCTGTCCCGGCTGCGTGCGGCCCCCTGTCGCACGGGAGTTCACCGGTGTACCTTCCGCGCCATGCCGATACGTGCGCGACGCACCCGCCTGCTGTGGAGATCGCTGCTTGCCGCGGCCCTGACCGCCCTGCTCGCCACCCTGGTGTCCCCGGGCGCCGCGCAGGGGGCCGCCGCGCCCCCGCGCACGCCGGGCCAGACCCCGGGCAATCCGGGCCAGAGCCCGGGCAAGCCGGGTGAGAGCAGACCCGTGTACTCGTACGAGGACGCGATACGCGAATCCGTATGGGTCGACA
>NZ_LIRJ01000353.1:1425-2296 GCF_001419745.1 Streptomyces silaceus
GACGCGGACGGCAGGCCCGTCCAGTTCCCCCTGTACTACGACAACTACTTCGTGCCCCGCGGCTACGGCTACGTCGCCGTGGACCTCGCCGGCACCAACCGCTCCGACGGCTGCGTCGACATCGGCGGCCGCTCCGACATCCAGTCCGCCAAGGCCGTCGTCGACTGGCTGAACGGCCGGGGCCGCGGCTACACCAGCCGTACCGGCGACGAGCGCGCCACGGCCGCGTGGACCAACGGCGCCACCGGCATGATCGGCAAGAGCTACGACGGGACCGTCGCGAACGGCGTGGCCGCCACCGGAGTGCGCGGCCTCAAGACCATCGTCCCGATCGGCGCGATCTCCTCCTGGTACGACTACTACTTCGCCAAGGGCGCCCCGCTCTACAACAGCGGCCCCGAGCGCCTCGCGTACGGCGTGGAGAGCCCCGAGGCACACGCCCGCTGCGGCGCGGTGAAGCAGCGCCTGATCGACGGCGCGCCCCGCACCGGCGACTGGACCCCGCTGTGGGCCGAGCGCGACCACGTGCCGGACGCGGGCAAGGTGCGGGCCAGCGTCTTCGCCGTGCACGGCATGCAGGACCTCAACGTCCGCACCAAGCACTTCGGCCAGTGGTGGGACGCCCTCGCCGAGCACGGCGTCGAGCGCAAGCTCTGGCTGAGCCAGGCCGGCCACGTCGATCCGTTCGACTTCCGCCGCGCCNNCTGCACCGCTGGTTCGACCACGAACTCCTCGGCTACGACAACGGCATCGACCGCGAGCCCATGGCCGACATCGAGCGCACCCCGGACCACTGGACCACCGACCGCGTCTGGCCGCCCCGCGCCACGCACACCGTCGCGCTGCGCCCCGCCAAGGGCACGGCACCCGG
>NZ_LIRJ01000354.1 GCF_001419745.1 Streptomyces silaceus
GCCTTGCCACGACAGCCGTGGGGGAGTTGACCAGGATGCCGGCACCCCGCCCGCCGTACCCGCAGCCTCGGCGAGGCGGCGCAGAACAGAGCCTGCCCGCCGCGCCCGCCTCCCGGCATCGGTATGCCGAAGGATCGGCATACCGATGTGCGGCCGCGCACGACGGACTCCGTATACCTAGTGCCCGGCGAGCCCGCCCCGCCCGTCGTCCGCCCTCACGTCACCGGCGCCTTCGCCCGCAGCACCGTGAGGAACTCCCGCATCCACCCGGAGTGGTCCGCCCATCCGCGGGCCGAGACCAGCGTGCCGTCCACGACGGCCTCCGCGTCCTGGAAGGTCGCGCCCGCCGCCTGCATGTCCATCTCCAGGGCCGGGTACGCCGTGACCCGGCGCCCGCTGAGGCCGCCGACCGCCGCCGTCAGGAGCGGCCCGTGGCAGATCTGGGCGACCGGCTTGTCGGAGTCGAAGAACGACTTGAGGATCTTGCGGAGCTCGGGGTCGTTGCGCAGGTACTCCGGGGCCCGTCCGCCCGGTATCACCAGCGCGGCGTACTGCCCCGGATCGACTTCCGAGAAGGCGAGATCCGCGGGCCAGGTGTAGCCCGGCTTCTCCGTATACGTATCGAAGCCCGGCTCGAAGTCGTGCACCACGAACCGCAGCTTCTTGCGGGCCGGAGCGGCGATGTGGACGTCGTACCCCTCCTCCCGCAGCCGTTGGTAGGGATAGAGGACCTCGAGTGACTCCGCTGCGTCGCCGGTCACGATCAGGATCTTGGCTGCCATGTCGCTGCGCTCCCCTCGGTCGGGTGCCGCCCGGGCCGGGCCCGGCCTCGGGCAGGGGCGGGGCCGCCCGGTCGGCCGGACCCTCCCGGCCAACGTGCCCGTGTACTGCCGCTTTGCCAAGAGGGCCGACCAGCGGGGTCACTGTGCAGACTGTCAAAGTTGGCCCCCCGCTTTTGTACACATACGGCTCATGACGGGTCCCCCGTGCGGAGCGATAGCCTTGACCCGTGATCAGCGCGATATCCCGCGGGGGCATGGACGCCTCCGCCCCGCGCCCGGGGACCACGGACGACAGCCGTGGCCGGGCGGAACTCGCTGACGCTTCTTCGCGGTGCGCGACACCGGACCGAGCAAGCCATCGGCCGGTGAAACCGCTGAAAATGGCGGATAACCGCCCGCTCATCCCGCACCGCGGCATAACGTCGAACCCGGCCGGAGACCCCGTGTCGCGGCGTTACGTCACATCACTTCCTTCTACGTCACGCAACGGCGCGCGACAGGAGTCAGAGGACCATGCAGACCAAGCTGGACGAAGCCAAGGCCGAGCTGCTCGCACGAGCCGCCCGGGTAGCTGAGAGCAGCCCTGTCGGGGGGCGCCTACCGAGTGACGCACCGACCGGGACGACGAGCGAGGCCACGCCGGACCAGGACACGGCTCTCGCGTTCCTCCAGCGCTACTACCTGCACACGGCACCCGAGGACCTGGCGGACCGCGACCCGGTCGACGTCTTCGGAGCGGCCTTCTCCCACTACCGCCTCGCGGAGAACCGGCCCCAGGGCACGGCGAACGTGCGGGTCCACACCCCGACCGTCGAGGAGAACGGCTGGACGTGCAGCCACTCCGTCGTCGAGGTGGTCACCGACGACATGCCCTTCCTCGTCGACTCCGTCACCAACGAGCTGTCCCGGCAGGGCCGCGGCATCCACGTGGTGATCCACCCGCAGGTCGTCGTACGCCGTGATCTGACCGGAAAGCTCCTGGAGGTCCTCGCCGACGACGCCGGCGCCGAGCGGCCGCACGACGCGCTCGTCGAGTCGTGGATCCACGTCGAGATGGACCGCGAGACCGACCGCGCCGACCTGAAGCAGATCACCTCCGACCTGCTGCGGATCCTGTCCGACGTGCGCGAGACCGTCGAGGACTGGGAGAAGATGCGCGACGCCGCGCTGCGCATCGCCGACGAGCTGCCCGCCGAGCCCACCGCGGGCGACCTGCGCGAGCAGGAGGTCGACGAGGCCCGCGAGCTGCTGCGCTGGCTCGCCGACAACCACTTCACCTTCCTCGGCTTCCGTGAGTACGACCTCATGGACGACGACTCCCTCGCCGCCGTCCCCGGCACCGGCCTCGGCATCCTGCGCGCCGACCCGCAGCACGACGGCGACGACCACCACCCGGTCAGCCCGTCCTTCAACCAGCTGCCCGCCGACGCCCGCGCCAAGGCCCGCGAGCACAAGCTGCTCGTCCTGACGAAGGCCAACAGCCGGGCCACCGTGCACCGCCCGTCCTACCTCGACTACGTCGGCGTGAAGAAGTTCGACGCCGAGGGCAACGTCGTCGGCGAGCGCCGCTTCCTCGGCCTCTTCTCGTCCGCCGCGTACACCGAGTCGGTGCGCCGCGTCCCCGTCATCCGCCGCAAGGTCGCCGAGGTCCTCAAGGGCGCGGGCTTCTCGGCCAACAGCCACGACGGCCGCGACCTGCTCCAGATCCTGGAGACGTACCCGCGCGACGAGCTCTTCCAGACCCCGGCGGACGAGCTGCGGTCCATCGTGACCAGCGTGCTCTACCTCCAGGAGCGCCGCCGGCTCCGCCTCTACCTGCGCAAGGACGAGTACGGGCGCTACTACTCCGCGCTCGTCTACCTGCCGCGCGACCGCTACACCACCGGTGTCCGGCTGCGGATCATCGACATCCTCAAGGAGGAGCTGAACGGCGCCAGCGTCGACTTCACCGCCTGGAACACGGAGTCGATCCTCTCCCGCATCCACTTCGTGGTCCGGGTGCCCAAGGGCGGCGAGGTCCCCGACCTCTCCGACGCCGACGTCGAGCGCATCGAGGCCCGGCTCGTGGAGGCCGCCCGCTCCTGGGCCGACGGCTTCGCCGAGGCGCTGACCGCCGAGTGCGGCGAGGAGCGCGCCGCCGAGCTGCTGCGCCGGTACGCGGGCGCCTTCCCCGAGGGGTACAAGGCCGACCACACGCCGCGCGCCGCCGTCGCCGACCTCCAGCACCTGGAACAGCTCACCCAGGGCCACCAGGACTTCGCGCTCTCGCTGTACGAGCCGGTGGGCGCGGCCCCCGGCGAGCGCCGCTTCAAGATCTACCGCTCCGGCGCGCAGGTCTCCCTCTCCGCGGTGCTGCCCGTGCTGCAGCGCCTGGGCGTCGAGGTCACCGACGAGCGCCCCTACGAGCTGCGCTGCTCCGACCGCACGCACGCGTGGATCTACGACTTCGGGCTGCGCATGCCCAAGTCCCCGAACGGCAACGGCGACTACCTCGGCGACGACGGCCGCGAGCGCTTCCAGGAGGCCTTCGCCGCCGCCTGGACCGGCGCCGCCGAGGTCGACGGGTTCAACTCGCTGGTCCTGCGCGCCGGCCTCAACTGGCGCCAGGCGATGGTCCTGCGGGCCTACGCCAAGTACCTGCGCCAGGCGGGCTCCACCTTCAGCCAGGACTACATGGAGGACACCCTCCGCAACAACGTCCACACCACCCGGCTGCTCGTCTCGCTCTTCGAGGCGCGGATGTCGCCGGACCACCAGCGTGCCGGGACCGAGCTGACCGACGGGCTCCTCGAAGAGCTCGACGGCGCGCTCGACCAGGTGGCCTCGCTCGACGAGGACCGGATCCTGCGGTCCTTCCTGACCGTCATCAAGGCGACGCTGCGCACCAACTTCTTCCAGAAGGCGGCGGGCGGCAAGCCGCACAACTACGTCTCCATGAAGTTCGACCCGCAGGCCATCCCCGACCTGCCGGCGCCCCGTCCCGCGTACGAGATCTGGGTGTACTCGCCCCGCGTCGAGGGCGTCCACCTGCGCTTCGGCAAGGTCGCGCGCGGCGGTCTGCGCTGGTCGGACCGGAAGGAGGACTTCCGCACGGAGATCCTCGGCCTGGTCAAGGCGCAGATGGTGAAGAACACCGTCATCGTGCCGGTCGGCGCCAAGGGCGGCTTCGTCGCCAAGCAGCTGCCCGACCCGTCGGTGGACCGCGACGCGTGGCTGGCCGAGGGCGTCGCCTGCTACAAGACGTTCATCTCCGCGCTGCTCGACATCACCGACAACCTCGTCGCGGGCGAGGTCGTGCCGCCCTCCGACGTGGTGCGCCACGACGAGGACGACACCTACCTCGTCGTCGCCGCCGACAAGGGCACCGCGACCTTCTCGGACATCGCCAACAAGGTCGCCGAGGACTACGACTTCTGGCTCGGCGACGCCTTCGCCTCCGGCGGCTCCGCCGGCTACGACCACAAGGGCATGGGCATCACCGCCCGCGGTGCCTGGGAGTCCGTCAAGCGGCACTTCCGCGAGCTGGGCGTCGACACCCAGTCCGAGGACTTCACGGTCGTCGGCGTCGGCGACATGTCCGGTGACGTCTTCGGCAACGGCATGCTGCTCTCCGAGCACATCCGCCTGGTCGCCGCCTTCGACCACCGGCACATCTTCATCGACCCGAACCCGGACGCGGCTACCTCGTACGCCGAGCGCCGCCGCCTCTTCGAGCTGCCGCGCTCGTCCTGGGCCGACTACGACAAGGACCTGCTCTCCGCGGGCGGCGGGATCTTCCCCCGCTCCGCCAAGGCGATCCAGCTGAACGCCCACATCCGCGAGGCCCTCGGCATCGAGACCGGCGTCGCCAAGATGACCCCGGCCGACCTGATGAAGGCCATCCTGCAGTCGCCCGTCGACCTGCTGTGGAACGGCGGCATCGGTACGTACGTGAAGTCGTCGGCCGAGTCGAACGCGGACGTCGGCGACAAGGCGAACGACGCGATCCGCGTCGACGGCCAGGAGCTGCGCGTCAAGGTCGTCGGCGAGGGCGGCAACCTCGGCCTCACCCAGCTGGGGCGCATCGAGTTCGCCCGCGAGGGCGGCCGCATCAACACCGACGCCATCGACAACAGCGCGGGCGTGGACACCTCCGACCACGAGGTGAACATCAAGATCCTGCTCAACGCGGTCGTCGCCAACGGCGACATGACGGTCAAGCAGCGCAACAAGCTGCTCGCCGAGATGACCGACGAGGTCGGCCACCTGGTGCTGCGCAACAACTACGCGCAGAACACCGCCCTGGCCAACGCCGTCTTCCAGTCGTCGTCGCTGCTCCACGCCCACCAGCGCTTCATGCGCCGGCTCGGCAAGCAGGGCCACCTCGACCGGGGCCTCGAGTTCCTGCCCAACGACCGGCAGATCCGCGAACTGCTCAACTCCGGCCGCGGCCTGACGCAGCCCGAGCTCGCCGTGCTCCTCGCGTACACGAAGATCACGGCCGCGGACGAGCTGATCCAGACGACGCTGCCCGACGACCCGTACCTGCAGCGGCTGCTGCACGCGTACTTCCCCAAGGCGCTGCACGAGAAGTTCCCCGAGCAGGTCGACGGGCACGCGCTGCGCCGCGAGATCGTCACCACCATCCTCGTCAACGACACGGTGAACAGCGGCGGTTCGACCTTCCTGCACCGGCTGCGGGAGGAGACGGGCGCCTCGCTGGAGGAGATCGTGCGGGCGCAGCTCGCCGCGCGCGAGATCTTCGGGCTCGGCGAGGTGTGGGACGCGGTCGAGGCGCTCGACAATGTCGTCGCCGCCGACGTCCAGACCCGCATCCGGCTCCACTCGCGCCGCCTCGTCGAGCGCGGCTCGCGCTGGCTGCTCAACAACCGGCCGCAGCCGCTGCAGCTCGCCGAGACGATCGACTTCTTCAGCAAGGGCGTCGCCGAGGTCTGGGACGAGCTGCCGCAGCTCCTGCGCGGCTCCGACCTGGAGTGGTACGAGGGCATCCGCGACGAGCTCGCCGAGGCGGGCGTCCCGGAGGAACTGGCGCGGCGCGTCGCCGGGTTCTCCTCCGCGTTCCCCGCGCTCGACATCGTCGCGGTGGCCGACCGCATGGGCAAGGAGCCGATGGCCGTCGCCGAGGTGTACTACGACCTCGCCGACCGGCTGCGGATCACCCAGCTCATGGACCGCATCATCGAGCTGCCCCGGGCCGACCGCTGGCAGTCCATGGCGCGCGCGTCGATCCGCGAGGACCTGTACGCGGCGCACGCCGCGCTCACCGCGGACGTCCTCGCCGTCGGCAACGGCGCGTCGACGCCGGAGCAGCGGTTCAAGGCGTGGGAGGAGAAGAACGCGCCGATCCTGAGCCGGGCGCGGACGACGCTGGAGGAGATCCAGAGCTCGGACGCGTTCGACCTGGCGAACCTGTCGGTGGCCATGCGGACGATGCGGACGTTGCTGCGTACGCACTCGTAGATCTCTGGGTGCTCGGGTTTCCCGAGTACGTGAACGGGGGCGCCCCGGGCCTTGCGGCCCGGGGCGCCCCCGTTCGTGCGGGGCCTCGTGACGCTCAGCTCTCCGGGGGCGTCACGCCGACGACTCCCAGAGCGTGACCGTGCCCTTGAGGTCCGGGAGGTAGTCCTTGTCGTTCGGCGGTTCGACGGCCGTGATCGTCCACATGGCCACGTTGCCCTCGCCCGTGACCATGCAGAGGTGGTCGCCCTTGACGATCTGCTGGGCCTTGTTGATCGCCTCGCCGCTCAGCGACTCGCGGAACGGGTTCTGCTCCGCGCCCTCCCGGCACTGCTTCGCGGTGGTGCCGGACGCCTTGCCCATCGCGTGGTCGAACGACAGCTCCTGGTAGCCCGCGTGGAAGTCGGCCTCCTCGCTGTCCATGGAGCCCGTCGGGTCCACCTTCGGGGTGTCCAGGTCGATGTACGTGGTGTCGAGCGAGCCGGCCGGCGTGCGGAGCGTCATCGGCTTGTTCTCGAAGACGAGCGTGTACGTGGCGTCCGCGGGGGGAGCGGAGGGGTCCTCCGACGGGTCGGCGACCGCGTCGCCTCCTGCCGTCGGGGAGTCCTTGGGCGGGTCGGCCTGCTGTGAGGCCTTCTTGCCGTCGTCCTTCTTGTCCTTGCCGTTCAGGTACGTGATGCCGATGTGCCCGTTGGAGGGGTACAGCTCGTAGCGCACGCCGCCCGAGGTGACGGTCGGGTGCGTGGACGAGAGGGTGGCGATCTGCTTGCCCTTGACGACGATCGTCGCGACGTACGCACCGCCGCGGTTCTGGATCTTGGCCTTCGCGCCGTTGCCGAGCGTGACCTCGTAGACCTCCGCCTTCTGCGTGGGCTTCTGCGACGGGGTCCCCGTGGTGTCCGGGGCCTGCGTCCCCGACGCCGTCGGCTCGGGAGCCGGTGAGTCGGCGAAGGCGCCCGCGGCCGGGATGAGCAGGGCTCCGCCGACGAGAGCGGAGACGGCGGTGGTGCGGAGGAGGGCGGTGCGGCGGTGGGTGCTCACGGGACGTTCCTTGTCTTCGGTCGGCTGGTCACTCCGGTGCGATCGGGTGGACAGCTACGAAGTTAGATGTCCGCCATTGCGGCAATTCGGCGGCTATGTAACAGCGCGCCATAGCTGTGCAGGCGGTGCCGTTACGGGACCGGAGGGACTTCGTTCCCGGACCGCCCGGAGTCGGCGCAAAGACGCCCCAACTTCCGCCCGGCGCGGACGGGTTCTTGCCCCGGGAGCATGCGGGCTGTTCCCATGGTCGAGGGGTGATGCGGCATGACCGGACTGCGCGTCGTACCGGCTTGGCGGCACGGGCAGGAGCGGTTGTACGTGTATCAGGCCGACGGCAGGAGCGTCGCCTGGTACGACCGCGAGGCGTCCCGCGTCAATGTGCTCAGCGAGGACCGCGAGGCCGACGTCCTCGACGTCCTCGCGCCCTTCCTGACCGGCCAGGTGACGGTGGGGCCGCCGCCGGTGCCCACCCCCGTCGAGCTGGCCCGCCTCGCCCTCCACCCGGACGACGACCTCGCGCCGAACCGCCCCGGCGAGGCCCTGCACATCGCCCTGGAGCGCGAGCCCGTGCCGGCCCGCAGGCTGCGCGCCGATCCCCGGCACCGCGCGCTGGCCGCCGAGCAGACGGTCGGCGACGCCCTGGACGCCCTGGAGAGCGCGGGCTGGCGGGTGCTGCACTCGCTGCCGCTGCCCGGCGAGGCCCGCATCCACCATCTGCTGATCGGGCCCGGCGGACTGTTCTGCGTGGGCACCCTCGCCGTCCGCAAACAGCGGGTGCGCATCGCCGACCCGATGGTCACCGTCGGCCGCGGCGAGCCGGTCCCGCTGCTGCGCACGGTCCGCTCCGACGCGGGCCGCGCCTCCTTCGCGCTGACGGCCGAGGTCCGCCCCGTCCTGGTGCTCGTGGGGACGGGGGCGGCGGACCTGGAGCTGGCCGCGCCGCCGCGCGACGTGCGGGTGCTGCGCGAGGGCGACCTCCAGGCGCTGGCCCGCCTCGGCGGCGTACTGAAACCGGCCGATGTGGAGGCCCTGCACGCCCTGGCCCGGGACCGCCACACCTGGCGCAGGGTCTGACGCGGCCCGCCACCGGGGCCGGGGGCGGGCCGCGTCGGACCGGCCGGGGCTACAGGTTGTCGCCCCAGCCGCCCTGGATCATGGTCTGGAAGGCCCAGGAGCCGCCGCGCCGGATCAGGATGTCGGCGTAGCGCAGCCGCTGCGTCTCGCCGTTCGCCGTCATCACCGAGTCGGTGAAGACGACGGCCATCGCGGACGAGAGGAAGACGGGGGTGCGCGTGGACTCGAAGGAGATGTCCTCGCTCCCGTCGCCCATCACGTGGGTCATGGTCCCCACGTACTGCTCCCGGTCCCACTGGGCCGCCCGCCCGTCGCCCGCGGAGTCGTCGCTGACCAGGTTGAGCGGGAAGACGGCCAGGTCGGCCATGCGCTCCACGTCGCGCTTCGCGCTGAGGGCGTCGTACGCGGCGAACCAGGCGTCCAGGCTCGCGCGGTCCTCGTCGGTCGGGACGTATCCGGTCTCGGGAAGGAAGGTCACGCGGTCTCCTCTGCTGCTGATCAAGTTTGACTACTTGTGGAGAAGGTATGCCGCGAAGTCCGGCTAGTCAAACTTGATTAACGGTGATGCCGGTCACATGGTGGGGGCGAGGCTCCGGCGGCGGAGGCGGGGGCCCGGCGGACGCCCCCGCCCGGCGGCCCTCAGCGGAAGCGCACCACCGTCGCCGTCGCGTGCCGCGTCGTGTTCTGCCGCACCTCGACGAGGACCACCGGCTCCGCGGGCAGCGCCGCGTACGTGACGTCGCCGATGCCGGCGGCCGTCGCGACGCCCTCGCCCACCGGCTCCGGGAGCGCCCCGGCCGCCGCCGACCGCAGCGCGGGGGAGAGCGGCGAGGACACCACCGGCGTGCCGTCCCCGGGCAGCGCGAGGACCAGTGCCCGGGGCCGGGCGGCGGGTCCCGTGCGGCCGATCACCACCGCGTCCCGGGTGTCGCTGTGCCGCAGCTTCAGCCACGCGCGCGTGCCGCCCCGGTACGCCCCGTCGAGCCGCTTGACCACCAGCCCCTCGACGCCGGTGGCGGACAGCGTCTCGTACCAGGTCAGGGCGGTGTCGCGGTCGGTCGTCGAGGGGACCGCCTGGAGGGGCGGGCCCACGGGGGCGAGCAGCTCCACCAGCCGGGCGCGCCGCTCCTCGTACGGCAGGGCGCGCAGGTCCGTGCCGCCGCGCGCGAGCAGGTCGAAGGCGGCGTACGAAGCGGGCAGGGACCGGGCGAGGAGGGCGGCACGGGCGCGCGTGGCCGCCGCCCGCTGCTGCACGGCGGCGAAGTCGATGCGCCCGCCCGTCCACACCACGACCTCGCCGTCCAGGGCCGTGCCCGCGGGCAGTGCGGCGGCGGCCTCGGCGAGGTCGGGGAAGGCGGCGGTGACCGTGCGGCCCGAGCGCGCCTGGAGGGTCACCTGACCGTCGTCGTCGCGCAGGACGACCAGGCGGTGCCCGTCGAACTTGGGCTCGTAGGCCCAGCCGCCGCCCTCCGGCAGTGCGCTCACGGACTCGGCGAGGGCGACCCGCACCGGCCGGGGCAGGCTCATCGGGGGGTCCGGGAGGGCAGCGGCCGGGCGCGGTTGAGGTTGATGAGGGGGCCGAGCAGATCGCCGTGCCGCCGCAGCCGGGGCGCGATGTCGTCGGCCGTGAAGACCAGCTGCCCCGGCTCGGCGCAGGCCTCGATCTCCGCCCAGGTCACGGGTGTGGAGACGGTCGGCTCGGGGCGGGCGCGCAGGGTGTAGGGGGTGGCGGTGGTCTTCGCTGCGGCGTTCTGGCTGAAGTCGACGAAGACCTTGCCGGGGCGCAGGCTGCGCGTCATGCGGTGCACGACGAGGTCCGGCCGCTCCCGCTCGGCCTCCACGGCCAGCTCCTTGGCGTACGCCGTGACCCGTTCGGAGGGGGTCGGCTCCAGCGGTACGAGCAGGTGCAGCCCCTTGCTCCCCGACGTCTTGGCGTACACGTGCAGCCCGTCGGCCGTCAGCCGCTCCCGCAGCCACAGCGCGGCGGCGCAGCACTCCACGACGGTGGCCGGTGGGCCCGGGTCCAGGTCGAGCACCAGCCGGTCGGCCCGCCCCGGCGCGTCGGCCTGCCACTGGGGCGTATGGAACTCGGTGACCAGGTTGGCCGCCCACATCAGCGTGGACAGGTCCTGTACGAGGATCTGCCGGGCGTTCCCGTCCGAGCGCGGCACCTCGGCGGTCCGTACCCACGGAGGCGTGCCCGGCAGCACGTTCTTGGTGAAGAACCGCTGGCCGTCGGGCCCGTCGGGGTAGCGCAGGAAGGAGACGGGCCGGTTGTGGAGGTGGGCGAGGAGGGCGCCGGCCGTGCTCGCGTAGTAGTGCAGCATCTCGCCCTTGGTGAAGCCGGTCGCCGGATACAGGACCTTCTCCAGATTGCTGAGCGCGAGCCGCCGCCCCTCCACCTCCGTGATCGGCGTCATACGATGAGAGTCCCACAAATCACCACAAACCGACCGTCCCCCCATCCCAGTGAGAGGTGCCGGACGTGCGATCCATATGGAACGGTGCGATCTCCTTCGGCCTGGTCAGCATCCCGATCAAGCTCGTGAACGCCACCGAGAGCCACTCCATCTCCTTCCGCCAGATCCACACGGAGGACGGCGGCCGCATCCGCTACCGCAAGGTGTGCGAGCTGGAGGACCGCGAGGTGACGTCCGCGGAGATCGGCAAGGGGTACGAGGACGCGGACGGCTCGATCATCCCGATCACGGACGAGGACCTGGCCGCGCTGCCCATCCCGACCGCCAAGACGATCGAGATCGTCGCCTTCGTCCCCGCGGACCGCATCGACCCGCTCCAGATGGACGCCGCCTACTACCTCTCGGCGAACGGCGTCCCCGCCGCCAAGCCGTACACGCTGCTGCGCGAGGCGCTCAAGCGGAGCAAGAAGGTGGCCATCGCGAAGTTCGCGCTGCGGGGCAAGGAGCGGCTCGGCATGCTGCGCGTGGTCGACGACGTGATCGCCATGCACGGGCTGCTGTGGCCGGACGAGATCCGGGTGCCCGAGGGGGTGGCCCCCGACTCCCACGTCACCGTCCGCGACGCCGAACTCGACCTGGCGGACGCCCTGATGGACACGCTCGGCGAGGTCGACATCTCCACGCTGCACGACGACTACCGCGAGGCCGTCGAGGAACTCATCGCCGCGAAGGTCGCGGGCACCGCCCCGACGGAGCAGACGCCCGCCGCCGAGGCCGGGGGCGGCAAGGTGATCGACCTGATGGCCGCCCTGGAGAACAGCGTCCGCGCGGCCCGCTCGGCGCGCGGCGAGGCGCCCGGGGGAGACGAGGACGAGGGATCCGCGGTGGCGGAGGTGACGCGGCTCCCGGCCCGCGGTGGCCGGGCCAAGAAGTCGTCGGCGCCCGCGCGGAAGTCCGCGCCCGCGGCGCCCAAGCAGGTCGGTGGCAAGAAATCGACGTCCTCGGCGACGTCGTCCGGCGCGAAGAAGAAGGCGGCCTCCGCCAAGAAGACGGCGACGAAGACGACCGCGCGGAAGACGACGGCCAAGAAGACGACGACGCAGAAGAAGACGGCGACCACCAAGAAGACCACGGCGAAGCGGCGGGCGTCGGCCTGAGTCCGCGGGTGTCCGTGCGGCCCCTGCGGCTTCCGCCGCCCGCGCCCGGGATTGACACGGAACGGCAAATTGCAAAGTGCGCGCGCCGCGGGGCGGCGGCGCGTTCGCTGCGGGCCCGAGAGCTGGCTTGATAAGGCCCCCGAAAGAATTCGGTCAAATCAGACTCTCTCCGTTTTTGTGCCCTGTGATCAATGTCACAGTCGCTTGATGGAATTAGTCCCTCCGCGCAATGATCCCTGCGGACGCAATGGGATTCTTCAGAATTTCCGGGGGGTTAAAGGTAAATGGCCAGCAATCCTTTCGAAGATGATGGTGCGCAATATCTGGTGCTCGTGAACGACGAGAATCAGCACTCGCTCTGGCCCGCCGGGACCGACGTCCCGCCCGGCTGGACCGTGGCCCAAGAGGCGAGTTCACGGGCCGATTCCCTGGCCTTCGTCGAGCAGAACTGGACGGATCTCCGTCCCGCGAGCCTGATATCAGGCTCCTGACGTGGCCGATCGTCACAGCCGAAAAGAAAACTCTGAGCCACGGGGCGGGGCGGGGATGGAGAACGGCGAAAGAGTACGGCCGGGGCGCTTCGCGGGCACCGGCCCCTTGATGCTCGTCTGGTCGGGACAGGCCGTCTCGCTGGTCGGAAGCGCCGTTCTGAGATTCGCTTTCATAATCGAGGTCTGGTCCACCGGGGAGCAGGCGACGGCCGTCACCGCGCTGTCCCTCTGCGCCCTGCTTCCGCAGGCGCTCTTCAGCCCCTTTGCGGGCGCGATAATCGACCGGATGCGCAAACGCTCCGCGCTGCAGATCGCGGACGTCATCGGCCTGGCGACCATCGGCGCGCTCACCCTCGTCCACTTCTTCGGCGGCGGCCTCGAACCGTGGCAGGTCTACCCCGCCACCGTGCTGCTCGGCATCGGCGCCGCCTTCCAGCTGCCCGCGCTCACCGCCGCCATCCCCCTGCTGGTGCGCAAGGACCAACTGGGCCGCGCGAACGGCCTGTTGGCGGGCGCCCGCAGCGCCGCCGGCATCTGCGGCCCGGCGCTCGGCGGCATCATGGTCGCCCTGTCCGGCATCGGCGCCGTCCTCGTCGTCGACCTGGTCAGCTACGCCTTCGCGCTCATCGGCATCCGCGTCGTGCGGATGAAGGGCGACAAGGTCCCCGAGGGGGCGGGCGCCCCGCGCACGAAGATCGTCGCCGAGGCCGTCGAGGGCCTGCGCTATCTCTTCCGGCAGGCGAGCCTGCGCGACATGACCGTGAACTTCTGCACGGTCAACCTCGTCATGGTCTTCGGCTTCGCCGTCATCCAGCCGATGGTCCTGCTCAAGTCCGGCAACGGCGCGCTCGCCGCCGTGAACAGCGCGATCGGCGTCGGCGGCGTCGTCGGCGGCCTGCTGATGGCCGCCTGGGGCGGGCCCAGGAACCGGGGCCGGGGCATGATGCTCGGCATCGTCGGCATGTGCGTGTCCGCCCAGATCGGCATGTCCCTGGTCGGCGGCGTCGCCGGCTGGTGCGTGGCCATGCTCATCGGCTCGCTGCTCATGACGGTCGTCAACGCCTCGATGCAGGCCATCGTGCAGACCAAGGTCCCCCAGGACTGGCAGGGCCGGGCCTTCGGCGCGGTCATGTTCCTCTCGCAGATCTCCGTGCCCCTCGCCACGGCCGTCTCCGGCCCCCTCGCCGACCAGGTCTTCGAGCCCCAGGCGGCCGACGGCAGCGGCGTCTTCGCGGTGCTCGGCCCGCTCCTCGGCGACGAGCCGGGCAGCGGCATGGCCGGAATGCTCTTCCTCGCCGGCGTCGCGGGCCTCGCGGTCGCGCTCTGGGGCCTGGCGAGCCGCTCCATCAGGCACATCGACGTACTTCTGCCGGACATCGACGAGGAGTCCGGGCGCAAGGGCGGTGAGAAGGATGACGCGGTACGCGCCTGAGCCGGACGTGAGCGGTTCGCGCCCGCCCGAGCCGCGCGAGGAGCCGCGGGTGCGGGAGCCGCGCGAGGACCGCTGTGTGCACGAGCTCGTCGAGGAGCAGGCCGCCCGGACCCCCGGCGCGACGGCCCTCGTGTACGAGGAGGAGCGGCTGACGTACGCCGAACTCGACGCCCGCGCCGACCGGTTGGCGGGCCTGCTCGCGGCGCGCGGCGTCACGCGCGGCGACACCGTCGGCGTCTACCTGGAGCGCTCCACCGAACTGGCCGTGGCGATCCTCGGCACGCTGAAGGCCGGCGCCGGCTACGCGATGCTCGACCCCGGCTTCCCGGCCGGCCGGCTGCGCGGCATGGCCGCCGACGCGGGCATCACCGCGCTCCTGACCGTGAAGGACACGGCGGTCCCCCTGGACGCCGACGCCGTGGCCGCGGTGCACGTCGAGGACGCCGTGGACGCCCGGCCGTTGGCGCGCGGAGCCGTGCGGGCCGCGCCCGACGACACCGCGTGCGTGATGTTCACGTCCGGGTCGACCGGGCGGCCCAAGGGCATCGTCGCCCCGCACCGCGCCGTCACCGCCACGCTGACCGGCCAGGACTTCGCGTCCTTCGGGCCCGGCGCGGTGTGGCTGCAGTGCGCCCCCGTGTCCTGGGACGCGTTCGCGATGGAGCTGTGGGGGCCGCTCATGAGCGGCGGCACCTGCGTGCTGCACCCCGGACGGCGCCCCGACCCGGTGGTCATCGCCCGGCTCGTCGCCGCGCACGGCGTCACGTCCATGTACCTGTCCGGCTCCCTGTTCAACGTCGTCGTCGACGAGTACCCGCGCGCCCTCGCCGGACTGCGCGAACTGGTCGTCGGCGGCGAGGCGCTGTCGCCCCCGCACGTGGCGCGCGCCCTGGAGCGGCAGCCCGCGCTGCGGCTCCACAACGGCTACGGCCCCGTCGAGTGCATGGTCTTCCTCACCACCCACCGGATCACGCCCGAGGACGTCCGCGACGGACGGCCCGTCCCCATCGGCCGCCCGCTGGCGGGCAAACGGCTCCACGTCCTCGACGAGCGGCTCGCTCCGGTCGCGGACGGCGAGCCGGGCGAGCTGTACGCCGCCGGGGCGGGCCTCGCGCGCGGCTACTGCGGCACGGCGCCCACGGCGGAACGATTCGTCGCCGACCCCTTCGGCGCACCGGGCGCCCGCATGTACCGCACCGGCGACCTCGCGCTGCGCCGGCCCGACGGGACCTTCGAGTACCGCGGCCGCGCCGACGCGCAGGTGAAGATCCGCGGCTTCCGCGTGGAGCCCGGCGAGGTCGAGAACGTCCTGGCCCGCCACCCCGGGGTCGACCGCGCCGCCGTCCTCGCTACCCCCGCGGGACCGGACGGCGAGCGGCAGCTCGTCGCGTACGTCGTACCGGGACCCGGCGCCGAACAGCCGCCCTCCGCCGAGGAGTTGCGCGCCCATGCCGCGTCCCTCCTGCCCGACTTCCTGGTGCCCGCCGCCTTCGTGCCGCTGGCCGCGCTGCCGCTGACCGCCAGCGGGAAGCTGGACCGGGCGGCCCTGCCCGCGCCGGACGCCGTGGCCGCCGGGCGCCCGCGGGGTGCCGCCGTAGCGGACGACGGGCCGCAGGGCGCGACCGTGCGCGCGCTGTGCGAGCTGTTCGCCGGGGTCCTCGGCGTCGACTCCGTGGGCGCGCACGACGACTTCTTCGCGCACGGCGGGCACTCCCTGCTCGCCGCACGGGTCCTCGGCCGGGTGCACGCGCGGCTCGGCGCCGCGCTCGACCTGCGCACGCTCTTCGAGTCGCCGACCCCGGCCCGGCTCGCGCCGCACGTCGACGCCGCCCCCAAGTCCGAGGCCGGTGAGCCGGGTCCGGCGCCGCGCACCGGCTCCGCCCCGCTCCCCGTCTCGCCCGCCCAGCACCGTCTGTGGTTCCTCGACCGGCTCGGTTCCGGTGCCGCGTACAACCTGCCGATGCTCGTACGGCTGCGGGGCGCGGTCGACCCGGACGCGCTGGCCGACGCCCTCGGGGACGTCGTCGAGCGGCACGAGNNGGCGGCGGCCGTCGACGCGGCCGCGCGGGAGCGGTTCGACCTGAGCGGCGAACTCCCGGTGCGCGGCGTGCTGTTCAGCGTCCGCGAGCGGCCCGGCGAGCACGCGCTGCTCGTGCTGGTCCACCACATCGCCGGGGACGGCTGGTCGCTCGCGCCGCTCTTCCGCGACCTGTCCCGGGCGTACGCGCTCCGGGCCGGGACGGACGGCC
>NZ_LIRJ01000355.1 GCF_001419745.1 Streptomyces silaceus
GCCCCCGCCCCCACCCCCGCCCCCAAGAAACAGGGGCCGACCTCGGTGGCGTACGTCGAGGTGAATGACAACAGCATGCTGAACGTCGGCAAGTACACCCTTGCCAACGGTGGCGGCAACGCCTTCGACGTCGCCGTTATCTTCGCGGCGAACATCAACTACGACACGACCAAGAAGTCGGCGTATCTGCACTTCAACGAGAACGTGCAGCGCGTCCTCGACAACGCCGCCACGCAAATACGGCCGTTGCAGCAGAAGGGCATCAAGGTCGTCCTCTCGGTGCTCGGCAACCACCAGGGCGCGGGCTTCGCCAACTTCCCCTCGCAGCAGGCGGCTTCGGCGTTCGCCAAGCAGCTGTCGGACACCGTCACCAAGTACGACCTCGACGGCATCGACTTCGACGACGAGTACGCCGAGTACGGCAACAACGGCACCGGCCAGCCGAACGCCGGCTCGTTCGTGCACCTGGTGACGGCGCTGCGGGCGAACATGCCGAACAAGATCATCAGCCTCTACAACATCGGCCCGTCCGCGTCGCGCCTGTCCTACGGCGGCGTCGACGTCTCGTCCAAGTTCGACTACGCCTGGAACCCGTACTACGGCACCTGGCAGGTCCCCGGCATCTCCCTGCCCAAGTCGAAGCTCTCGCCGGCCGCCGTCGAGATCGGGCGGACCTCGCAGAGCACGGCCGCCGACTTCGCCCGCCGCACGGTCAGCGAGGGGTACGGCGTCTACCTGACGTACAACCTCGACGGCTCGGACCGCAGCGCCGACGTCTCCGCCTTCACGAGGGAGCTGTACGGCAGTGACGCCGTCTACAAGCCGTAGGGAGGCCGCCCACTCCGGCGTGCGGAGCTCGCTCGAAGCGTGCCGCATCCCGTCGTAGGGCTGCCAGCCGCACAGACCGCGCCTCTGACAACGATGTCGGGGCGCGGTCGTGCGTCACGGGACGGGTTGCCCGGTGCGCATGACCGACCCTTCCCGGTTGACATGCAGCCTTCTGGCTGCCAATGATGGAAAGGCAGCCAGAAGGCTGCATGACGGGAGGCGGTGAGGGCGGTGGACGCGGTGTTCAAGGCGCTGGCCGACCCCAGCCGACGGCGCCTCCTGGACCGGCTCCGGGACCGCAACGGGCAGACCCTGCGGGAGCTGTGCGCGGGGCTGGACATGGCGAGGCAGTCGGTCAGCAAGCACCTGACCGTGCTGGAGGCCGCCGAGCTGGTGACCACGGTCAGGCGCGGGCGGGAGAAGCTGCACTATCTGAACGCCGCCCCGATCAACGCCATCGCCGAGCGCTGGATCAGCCGGTTCGACAGGGAGCGGGTGAACGCGCTCGCGGACCTGAAGAGAGCATTGGAGCATCCCCCCATGGACAGCAAGACGTTCGTGTACACGACGTACATCCGCACCACGCCCGAGCGGCTCTGGCAGGCCCTGACCGACCCGGCCTTCACCGACCGCTACTGGGGCGTGCGCTTCACGACCGACTGGGCCGAGGGCTCACCGCTCGTCTGGACGGAGGGCGGTGCCGAGATCGCGCATCCCGACCAGGTCGTCCTCACCTACGACCCCCACCGCCGCCTGGCCTACACCTGGCACACCTTCACCCCGGAATGGGCCGAGGCGGTCGGCGCCGACGAGGAAGTGCGCGCCCGCGCCGCCGCCGAACGCCGCTCGCACGTCACCTTCGACCTCGAACCCCAGGGCGACCAGGTCAAGCTGACCGTCACCCACGACTTCGACCCCGCGGGCTACCTGCACTCCCTGTGCAGCCAGGGCTGGCCGCCCATCCTCTCCAGCCTCAAGTCCCTCCTGGAGACGGGCGAGCCGCTCCCCGCTCCTGGCGAGGGCTGACCGGCCGCACCGGCCCCGGGACGGGTCGTGGCACCGGAGCCGGCAGGGGCGTCAGACCGAAGGGGCCTCGGGTGTGCGGGGGCCGTACACCCGGGCGGTCAGGCGTTGCCCGGCACGCTCGGTGATGAGGGCGAAGCCGTGGACGGCGGCGAGGGAACGGGTGTGGTCGGCGGAGAGGGAGCCGTGGCGCTCCAGCGTCAGGGCCGGGAGGCCGGAGGGCCCGTGGCCGGGGCTTCGGTGGAAGGACAGGACGCTGGTCGACATGGGTTCGTGGTGCGGGTAGCGGGCCCGCGCCGTGCCCTCGTCGGCGTGCGCGAGGACCCGTACGCCCGCTTCGCCACCGAAGTCGGCCGCCACGCCCGCCGCCCGCCAGTGCGCGGGCTCGTGGTCCGCGCCGGTCAGCTGCCGGGACCGGTTCGCGGAGGTGATGAACAGCAGATCGGCGCCGGCGCGCTCCAGGGCCGCGGACAGGAAGGCGTTCGAGGGGCAGGCGTGGCCGGGGGCGATGACCTGCACGGTGCGTACGCCGTCCTGGACGGAGGTCAGATGGTCGGGCACCGTTGCGGCGGCGGGGCCGCGCACCCCGTAGGGTCCGAGCGCGAACAACTCCCGTACAAGAGAACGTACTTGCTGCCTGGGCAGCACGGACGGCAGCAGGGACCAGTCGAACAGCGACAGGATCCGGTCCGGGGTGGTCGTGGCGCTGCCCACCTGCCCGGCCGGGCGCCCCTTCATCACGTTCACCCGCTCGACGACCGCCGCGTCACCACGCGCGGTGAGCGCGTAGAAGTTGGCGAAACCGTGCACCACGGCGTCCCCGTCGGCCACCGCCTCGGCGGCCCGGCCCACCGCGGCCTCGTCCGCCAGCGTGCCGATCCCGCCCTGTCGCTCCTCCACGCCTGCCATGTCCGTCCCGTCCTCCGAGGCCGTTGCGTCGGCCATCCCTGCGGCAAAGCCTTGGACGGTACTGACGGTCGGTGGACGTACGGTTCATGCGACGTGTGTTCTCGTGGCGCGTGTTGACGCGAAGGGAAACCGTTCTTCGCCGGAGTGGCAAGGGTGGGAGAGCCCCACGCCCCGTCGTCCGCCGCGGGCGGGTGTCACCGGAACGAGTGCCGCCGGAGATGGGCCGCCTCGGAGGGGATTTCCGAAGCGGCCCCGGCTGGTGAAGTGGTCCCGACGCGTGAAGCGGCCCCGGCTCGTGGGGCGGCCCCGACCGGCGTGCCGGTCGCCGCGGCGGCTACTTCAGGCCGCGGTCCAGGGCGTTGAACAGGACGTTGTTCGAGGTGTCTCCGGACATCTCCCAGATCATGCCGCCGAGCAGGCCCTTGGACTTGATGTACTGCGTCTTCTTCTCGATGGACCAGGGATCGTCGAAGGACCACCACTGGCCGTTCGCCCCCGTGTAGCCGTACGTGGAGACGGACTGCTCGTCGTGGTAGACGGTCAGGTTCGGGAAGGCGGCGACGAGGTTGTCGTAGCCACGGGTGCCCGCCTCCTCCTGGAACTGGCCCGGCGCGGCGCCGTTCGCGCTCTGCCACTCGCCGTGCGCGCCGCCGTCGGCGACCTGCTGCCAGCCGCGCCCGTAGAACGGGAAGCCGATGGTGAGCTTGCGCGGCTTGATGCCCTGATCGGTGTACGCCTTCACGGCGTCGTCGATGCTGAAGTCGGTCGGGTACGGGCTCTGCGCGTCCTTGTACAGGTTGGCCTGGTGGCCGGTGCGGTTGGGCTCCCAGGAGTTGTCGCTGCCCGCGCCGTGGAAGTCGTAGCCCTGGACGTTGCCGAAGTCCAGGTACTTGAAGACCTCCTTGAGGTCCCAGCCCTCGTTGATCTTCTTGGGGTCGGCCGGGGTGAAGGCGGTGAGCAGCCGGTGGCTGCCGCCGAGCGCGTCGAGCTGCCTGCGGAACTCGGCGATCAGGGCGGTGTTGTTGGCCTTGTCGTCGGTGCTCCAGTGGTTACCGGGGTGGCCGTCCGGCGAGCCCGGCCACTCCCAGTCCAGGTCGAAGCCGTCGAAGATGCCGGCGGCGACGCCGTCACCGCCCGCGCCGTTGTACGCGGGCAGATTGCCCTTGATGTACATGTCGATGCAGGACTTGACGAACTTCTTCCGCGACTCGTCCGTCTTGGCGACGTCGGAGAAGTACTTCGAGTACGTCCAGCCGCCGAGGGAGACGACCACCTTGAGGTTCGGGTGCTTGGCCTTGAGCTTCTTCAGCTGGTTGAAGTTGCCGCGCAGTTTGCCCCAGCCGTCGTCGGCGACGCCGTCCACGGACTGCCCGGCGGGGAAGGCGCGACCGTAGTCGGCCTCGGCGTCCCCGGCCCCGTCGCCCTGGTTGGGGTCCTGGGGGTTCTGCGTGGTGCCCTTGGTGACACCGTTGAGGCAGGTGAGGTTCTTGGGGTCGATGTTGGCGAAGGCGTAGTTGATGACGTCGAGCTTGGCCGCGGCGCCGGACGTCTCCAGGTCCCGCACGAAGTACTGCCGGCCGTAGATGCCCCACTGCACGAAGTAGCCGACCTTGGCGTAGCCGCCCTGGCCGACGGCCTCCTTGGTGGTGACGGACAGGGTGTTGCTCGCGGGCGAGGGATTGTCGGCGGCGTCGCGCGCCGTGACGGTGAAGGCGTACGCGGTGTCGGGCGTCAGTCCGGTCACCGTGCTGGTGAGGGTGTCGGCGGGCAGGCTCTCCACGAGGGTGCTGCCGCGGTAGACGTCGTACGCGGCGACGCGCTGGTTGTCGGTGGCCGCGTCCCACGCGAGCTTCACGGTGCTCGAAGTGACGTCACTGGAGCGGAGGTTGCGGGGCGCGGTGGGCGGCACGGTGTCGGTCGCCGGGTCCACGGTGGTCGCGTTCACGGGGGCGCTCGCCTCACCGGTGTTGCCGCGCGAGTCCTTGGCCCGGACGCTGAACTGGTAGGCGGTCGCCGGTTCCAGGCCGCGCACCGTGGCCTGGGTGGTGGCGCTGGCCGCCACGACGGTGGTGCCGCGCAGCACCTCGTACGAGGCGACGGGGAAGTCGCCCTGGGCGGCCGCCGTCCACTTCAGGCTGATGGTGCGGGCGGTGGCGTCGGCGACGCTGAGGCCGGTGGGGGCCTTCGGGGGCACGGCCGCGGTGCCGTCGCACTTGTCGCCGTTGATGAGGCAGCCGGTGGGCGGCTTGAGCTGCCCGCTGCCGCGGAAGCTGTAGCTGTACGGCTCGGTATCGCGGCCCGCCGGGACACGGGCGTTGTAGTACGCGGGCGTCACGACCACGTGCCTGCCCTTGACCTCGGCGGTGCCGTGGGTGTGGTCGCTGATGGTGACGCCGTCGGGCAGGTCGAACTCCAGGGACCAGGTGTCGACGGCGGTGTCACCGCTGTTCTTCACGACGAACTTGCCGGTCCAGGAGGTGCCGCTGCCCTCGCTGACGAAGGTGGCGGTGAGCTTGGCGGCCGCGTGGGCGGGGGCCGCGAGCGAGGTGAGTCCGGCCAGCGCCAGCGCGAGGACGGCGAGGACGGCGACGAGACGTCGGGGCGAGGCCAGGACCCCGTGGGGTCCGGCTGCGGATCTGAGTGGGGACACGGCTCTCCTCGGGGAAAGGTGAGGCGTCCGTCCGTGCCGGGCCGTCCCCCGCTGCCGGGGCGTACGAGAGCGGCGGTGGACGCGGGAACGGTCCGATGGGGCGGGGGCCGGACGCGCTTCCTGCGGGTCCTGCGGAATCTGCGCGTGGTGCGCATCGTGCGGGCTCTGCGATTTCCGGCGGTACAGACCTCTTAGGGAACCACCGTCCGTGAGCATGTCAACGCGGGTGGGAGGGCTCCCAGGCCGTACCAATCCACGACGTGGAACCCCTCTGCCACGCTCCCGCGCCCGCAAAGGACTGGACCAACTCCCCGAGATTTTGCCTGGCCTTGAACTGGGCGCGGGTCGCATGTGGCCTCAACAGTCCTGTGGGTGGCGGGAGTTGACCGCTGATGGACGCGCTACCGCTGTGGACCGCCCTGGCGAGCAGAAGGGGAGGAGGGCTGCGGAGCGGCAGCGCAGGCTGCCTCCTGCGCGGCCATGACCTCGTCGCCGTGCGCGAAGGCCCAGGCCCCGATGGTGTCGATGGGGGAGAGCAAGGTCCGGCCGAGAGAGGTGAGTTCGTACGCGACGCGCGACGGCGCGTCGGGGTGGGCCCGCCGTTCGACCAGTCCGTTGAACTGCAGCCGTCGCAGCGTCTCGGTGAGGACCTTCGAGCTGATGCCTCCGATCCGCTTCCGTAGGTCGACCGAGCGGGCGGGGCCGTCGCGCAGCGCCCAGAGCACCACGGCGTTCCAGGTGTTGGAGAGCAGGTCGAAGGCGAGGCGGGCGCGGCAGTCGGCGAGGAAGGTGTCGGTGGTCACGTACCACATGGTGCCCGAACCATTCCCTAGCGTCGGTATGCACGGTCGAAGCAGGCACGGAGAGGGAACACGTGATGAGGATCGGCGTACTGGGAACGGGCAACATGGCCGACGCGCTCGCCACCCACTGGGTGCGGGCCGGACACGAAGTGACCATCGGGGGACGGGACGTACGCAAGGCGGAGCGGCTGGCGACGCGGATCGGAGGCGGCGCGCGGCCCGCCGGTCTGCGCGAGGCGGCCGAGTCCGGCCGGGAGGTGGTGCTGGCCGCGCTGCCCTACGGAGCGGGCGCGGACGTCGCGCGGGACCTGCGCGCGGCTCTGGAGGGCAAGGCGCTGCTCGACTGCTCCAACCCGATCGGGCCGGGGTTCCGACTGCTGACCGGGGGAGGCCCCTCAGCTGCGCAGCAATTGGCCGTGGCGGCTCCGGGAGCTCACGTCGTCAAGGCCTTCAACCTCTGCCACGAGGACGTGTGGCGCATGCGGCCGCCCGTCTTCGACGGGCGACCACTGGCCGTGCCCCTCTGCGGTGACGACGAGACGGCCCTCGTGCGCGTACGCGAGCTGGTCCGGGACGTCGGCTGCGAACCGGTCGCCGGCGGCGGTCTCGAACGCGCGGGGCTGCTGGAGGCGACCGCCGCGCTGTTCATCGCCCTGTGGGTCGGCGAGGGGGCGGACGCGCAGGCGATCGCGCCTCCGCTGGCGTATGCGGCGGGACCGGGCCACCAGGAAGCGACCTCCCCCTAGGCCGCTCAGTCGATGCAGAACTCGTTGCCCTCGATGTCCAGCATCGGGATGCACGAGTCGTTGCCGTCGTACAGGGTCTGCACGTGTACCGCGCCCAGAGGGACCAGCCGTGCGCATTCGGCCTCGAGTGCGGCGAGGCGCTCCTTGCCCACGAGGCCGGTGCCGACGCGCACATCGAGATGCACCCGGTTCTTGGCCGCCTTCCCCTCGGGGACGCGCTGGAAGTACAGGCGCGGGCCCACACCCGAGGGATCGATGCACGCGAACCACGCATCCCGCTGCTCAGGTGGCTGCGTCCGCGTGAAGTCGTCCCACGTGGCGAACCCCTCCGGCGGGGGCGGTACGACGTAGCCGAGCACCTCGCACCAGAAACGAGCGAGCCGCTCGGGTTCCGCGCAGTCAAAGGTGACTTGGAACTTCTTGATCGCTGACATCGGCGCACCGTAGCAGGCGGACGCGCGCACCGGTCCGCCCGCTACGGAAGCGAGGCCGCCCGCTGCGACCCGCCGGGACCGGTGTCATCCGACGCGGTAGTACGCCAGGAACATGTCCACGCCGCGCTCCACCGGACGATCGGCGAGTTCCGGGGCCGGACGGTCGCCGTACGCGCTGTGCACGAGCTACGACGAGGTGGTCCGGCGCGGGGAGCGGAGTACGAGCAGGGTGATCTCGCTGGGGGCGAAGACGCGGAACGGCGGGCCCCAGAAGCCGGTGCCGCGGCTGGTGTAGAGGAGGGTGCGGGTGCCGTGGCGGCTGAGGCCGGCGAGGGCGGGCTGGTCGAGGCGGACCAGATGGTGGAAGGGCCAGATCTGGCCGCCGTGGGTGTGGCCGGACAGCTGGAGGTCGACGCCGCCCGCTGCCGCCCGGTCGACGAACGTGGGCTGGTGGGCCAGGAGCAGGACGGGGTGGTCGGGGTCGGCGCCTTCCAGGGCTCCGGCGAGGTGGGCGCGGTGGCCCGCCAGGCCGGAGGACTCGGCGGTCACGTCGTCCACTCCGGCGACGACGAGGGTGTCGCCGCCGCGTTCGAGGAGGAGATGGCGGTTGCGCAGCGGCTCCCAGCCCAGCTCGTCCATCAGGTCGACCCAGCCCTGGGCCTCGCTGTAGTACTCGTGGTTGCCGGTGACGTAGACCCGGGCCCGGGTGGCCCGCACCGTACCGAGGGGGGCGGCCTGGGCGCGGCGGCGTTCGGCCGTGCCGTCCGCGATGTCGCCGGTGTGGCAGACCAGGTCGGCCTCCAGGGTGTTCAACGTCTCGCAGACCCGTGCCGACCAGCGGGCGCGATCGAGCGGGCCGTAATGGGTGTCGGTGATGAGGACGACGCGGGTGCCGTCCAACCCGGCGCCCAGGCGGGGGAGTTCCACGTCGAGGCGGCGCACGCGGGGCACCCTGCGGGCCTCGGCGTATCCCCAGACGAGCAGCACGGCGGCCACGCCGAGGACCGCCCAGGTGACGATCCGGGCCCGGTCCTGGCCGTCGCCGACGCCGGCCAGGACCAGGGCGAGCCGCAGCAGGACACCGAGCAGGACGGACCAGGTGAACAGGACCCAGATGCTCCCCAGCAGGGTGTCGCCGACGATCGCCGCCCGGTCCTGCTGCCGTCGGCCGTGGCCGCGCATCATCGCGAGCGGCATGCCGATCAGGCCGAGGACGAACAGGGTGGCGCCGACCAGCGTGACGGGGAGCGGCCAGTGCTGGCCGGTGTGCAGCAGCACCCAGCAGGGCACGGTCCACAGCAGGACGGGCGCGATGAGGGGGATGAACCGCATCAGGCGGTGCAGTCGGCTCCGCCGTGGCGCTCGCGTTTCCCTCTCGGCGGGCCGGGTGTTGCTGGTGTCGGTCACGCTTCCCCTCCTGGCCGGGCGGCTGTCCCGCGCACTGTATCCGGCCGCCCGAGCGGCGCGCCGGGTGCGGGGACCAGGGGCGGACACGCCGGCGGGTCGCCGGGGCCCGGTGCGCGGCCGAGAACGATCCTCGGCCGCGCACCGGGCGGCTTCCCGGGTCAGGGAGCCGGCTGCTGCTGTGTCACGCAGTGGATGCCGCCGCCGCCCGCGCCGAGCCGGTCGATGTCGATCTGCACGACCGCCCGGCCCGGGTGCAGCCGGGCGAGCGTCGCCCTGGCCGCCGCGTCGGCCGTGGCGTCGCCGAAGTGGGCGCTGATCACGGCGCCGTTGCAGACGTAGTAGTTGGCGTAGGACGCGAGGAAGTCCGGGTTCCTGGACCGGATCTTGTTGTAGTCCGGGCCCTGCAGCCGGGTCGGTTCGATCGGCCGGCCGGTGGCGGTCGTGGCATCGGACAGGACCCTGTACTGCGCGCGGGCGTCCTTGGCGTACGCGTCGTTGTCCGAGTCCAGGGGCCACTGCACCAGCGCTCTGCCGGGGGCGAGGAAACGGGACGTGGCGTCGACGTGGTCGTCGGTGATGTCCTGGCCGTACACGCCGTCGAACCAGATGACCTTGTCCGCCCCGTACGCCTCGCACAGCGCGTCCGTCAGCGCCGCCTCTGACATCCCGGGGTTGCGGTTGCCGTTGAGGAGACTGCTGCGCGTGGCCATCAGGGTGCCCGCGCCGTCCTGCTCGACCGCGCCGCCCTCGCCCACCAGATCGGCGCCGGTGAACCGCACACCGGCCAGTGCGGCGATCCGCTCGGCGACCCGCGCGTCCTTGGCGTGCTGCTGTTTGCCGCCCCAGCCGTTGAAGTGCAGCCCGACCGCGTCGAGACCGCCCGCGCCGTCGGTGCGGAACACCGGTCCGGAGTCCCGCATCCAGCAGTCGTCGACCGGCACGGACGTGACGACCTCGACCGAACTCCCGCACATCGAGCGGGCCTTGGCGGCGCTCGCCGGGTTGGCGCAGAGGGTGACGGGTTCGTACCTGGCGACCGTCCGCGCGATGAGGGCGGTGTCGGCCTGGACCCCGCCGAGTCGACGCCCCCAGATGGCGCTGCTGTCCGGCCAGGCCATCCACGTCCTGGTGTGCCGGACGTCCTCGGCGGGGACGGCGAAGGAGCCGGCGCGGGCCGCCCTCCGCGGCGCGGACGATCCTCCGGCCCACGCCTCGGCGCCCACGAAGACCGCGCCCGCCGTGGCGACCGCGGCCGCCGTCAGGAACGTACGCCTGCTCGGTGACGGCCTCTTGTGACGGCGTGCTGTGGGGTGGTCGTTCACGTTCACTGGTGCCTCCTCGTCTGGTGAGTGCGATGAGCACAACGAATGCGATGAAGTGCGATGAAGTGCGATGAGTGGCTCGAGTCGGATGTGCGGTCAGGTGGTCAGGGCCCGGCGGGCCGCCGCGATCCGCTCCGGGTCCCAGCCCGGACGCGGGACGGATTCGAGGAGCAGCCGGGTGTACGGGTGCCGGGGCGCGGACAGGACGTCGGCGGTGGCGCCCGCCTCGACGACGCGGCCGTGCCGCATCACGATCACGTCGTCCGTGACGTGGCGGACCACGCCGAGGTCGTGGGTGATGAAGAGGTAGCCGATCGACGTCCGTTCGCGGATGTCGGCGAGCAGGTTGAGGATCTGCGCCTGCACCGAAACGTCGAGCGCGGCGACCGCCTCGTCCAGGACGAGGACCGCGGGCTCGACCGCCAGGGCCCGCGCGATGGCGACGCGCTGGCGCTGCCCGCCGGACAGTCGGCGGGGCAGCGCGTCGGCGGCGCGGGTGCCGAGGCCCACCTGGTCGAGGAGTTCGCGCACCCGCCGGTCGTGGTCGGCGCGGGGGAAGTGCGGGCGCAGGGTCTCTCGCAGCGCCGCCTCGACGCTGGTGCGCGGATCGAGGGAGAGGTAGGGGTCCTGGAAGACCATCTGGATCTCGCGGGCCCTGGCCAGGCGCCCGGCACGGCCGCGGACGCGTGCGGCGCGGGGTCTGCCGCGTACGTGGATGTCGCCGGCGTCGGCCCGTTCCAGGCCCACCAGGATCCGGGCCGTCGTCGTCTTGCCGGAGCCCGATTCCCCCACGATGCCGAGGGATCCGCCCTCGGGCACCGCGAAGGAGACGTCGTCCACGGCCCGCACGGCACCGAAGTCCCGCCGCAGTCCGTCGACTTCCAGCACGTTCGCCTCCGTCGGCTCAGACATCGGCGGTGCTCCCTTCGAGGCGGTCGCTGTGGTGGCAGGCGGCCAGGTGGTCCGGCGCGCCCGGCGCGGAGCGCGGCGCGGGGTCCTCCTGGTCGCACGCCTCGGTGGCGAGCGGGCAACGGGCGGCAAACGCGCACCCGTTGAGGGCCGTGCGGAGATCGGGCGGCTGGCCCTCGATGGCCTTGAGCCGTGCCCCCGCCGTCTCCAGGCGTGGCGTGGAGGCCAGCAGGGCCGCCGTGTAGGGGTGCCTCGGCCGGGCGAACAGGGCCTCGGCGGGCCCGTGTTCGGCGATGCGGCCCGCGTACATGACGTACACGCGGTCGCTGATGGCCGCCGCCAGGTCGAGGTCGTGGGTGACGAACAGCAGCCCGGTGCCGAAGCGTTCGCGCAGCCGGACGAGGAGCGCGACGACCTCGGCCTGGCTGGTGACGTCCAGGGCCGTGGTGGGTTCGTCGGCGAGCAGCAGGGCCGGGTCGCCCATGAGGGCCGCGGCGATCATGACGCGCTGGAGCATGCCGCCGGACACCTGGCCGGGATACTTGCGCAGGACGCCGGCGTCCAGGCCGACCGCGTCGAGGAGTTCGATGGCACGGGCGGTCGCGTCCGCCCGGCTCGTCGCACGGCCGCCTTCGGTGAGGAAGCCGCCGATGCGGCGCAGCGGGTTGAGGGCGGCGCGAGGGTCCTGGAAGACCATGGCGGCGGTGCCGGTGCGCAGGGCGCGCAGCCGGGCGGCGTCCATGGTGAGGACGTCGTCGCCCTGGACCCGGACGGCGCCCTCGGTGACGGCGCCGGGCGGCAGGAGGCGCAGCGCGCTGCGCGAGGTGAGGGTCTTGCCCGACCCCGACTCGCCGACGAGGGCGACGGTCTCCCCGGCGGCGACGGTGAGGTCGACGCCGTCCAGGACGGGGCGGGCGGTGCCTGGCAGGGTGATGCGGAGCCCTTGGACGTCGAGTACCGGGCTGGGCGGGGAAGCTGTGTTCATCGGTCCCTCCTGGCCACCCGGTCGGCCCACCGTTCGCCGACGACGTTGAACGCGACGACGGTCAGCACGATGAAGACGCAGGGCAGCACCGCGGAGAGCGGGTAGCCGTGCTGGATCGCGGTCTGGCCGTCGAAGACCATGCGGCCCCAGTCCGGGGTGAGCGGGGGCACGCCGAGTCCGAGGAAGGACAGGCCCGCGAGGTCCATCAGGGCGTAGCCGAAGTTGATGGTGGCCTGGGCGAGGACGACGGGCGCGATGTTGGGCAGGACGTGGCGCAGGCAGATCTGGAGCGCGGAGTGGCCCTGGACCTGGTGGGCGCTGACGTAGGGCCGGGCCCGCTCGGCGAGGACCAGGGAGCGGGTCAGGCGGCTGACGTAGGGGAGGTAGGCGACGGCGAGGGCGATCACCGGGGCGAGCAGGCCCTCTCCGTAGACGGAGATGATGAGGATCGCGAGGAGCAGCCCGGGGAAGGCGAACACCAGCTCGGTGCTGCGGGAGAGCACGGAGTCGAGCCAGCCGCCCCGCCAGGCGGCCACCGTGCCGACGGCGACCCCGGCGAGGGTGGAGAAGACCACCACTCCGAGAGGGCCGAGCAACGACGTGCGGGCACCGAGGAGCAGCCGCGAGAGGGTGTCGCGGCCCGCGGCGTCCACGCCGAGCGGATGTTCCGCGGAGGGTCCGGCGAGCGCGCCGCCCAGGTCGACGGCGTTGGGGTCGTGCGGCACCACCCAGGGAGCGAGCAGCGCGGCGAGGACGACGAGGGCGACGACCGCCAGACAGAGCAGGTGGAGCGGTGAGCCGCCGGCGCGGATCCGGGCCAGGCCGGGGCGGCGGGTGAGGACGGCGGTCATGCGGCGGACTCCCTCGTGCCGAGCGTGATCCGCGGGTCGACCAGCGGGAGCAGCAGGTCGACGAGCAGGTTCACGGCCATGAACAAGGCCACGACGATCAGCGCGATGGCCTGGACGGTCGGGAAGTCCTTGGTGGTGGTGGACAGTTCGAGGAGCTGCCCGATGCCGCCGACGCTGAAGGCGGTCTCGACGAGGATCGTGCAGACCAGGAGCGTGGAGACGACGAGCCCTCCGGTGGTCAGGACGGTGCCGAGCGCGTTGCGGAACACATGGCGGCGGATCACCAGGCGCTCGGGTACGCCCCTGCTGCGGGCCACGGTGACGTGCTCGCTGTCCAGCGCCTCGACCATCGCCGAGCGGGTGACGCGGGCGAGCATGCCGATCAGATACAGGGCGAGCGCGATCGAGGGCAGCGTCAGGTGCCAGATCATGTCGCCGAGACCGTCGCCCGCGCCGCCGCTGGGGAACCAGCCGAGACGCACGGCGAACAGGCCCTGGAGCAGCACGGCCGCCACGAAGGACGGCGTGCCGACGGCGAACGTCGTGACGACCAGGATCGCGGAGTCGGTGCGCCCGCCGCGCACGGCGGCGATCCGGCCGAGCAGTAGACCGCCCACGACGACCACCGCGAGCGCCATGACGATCAGCAGCAGGGTGGTGGGCAGCCGGTCGGCGAGGAGCCGGGAGACATCGGTGCGGTAGGTGATCGACCGCCCGAAGTCGCCGCGCAGGACCCCGCCGAGCCAGTCGAAGTACCGTACGGCGAACGGATCGTCCAGGTGGTACCGGGAGTTGATCGCCGCCACCGCTTCCGGTGACGCCGACCGGCCCGAGAGCAGGAAGCTCGCCGGACTGCCCGGCGCCACGTACATCGCGCCGAAGACCACGAACGACGCGGCGAGCAGGGTGGCGGCCATCTCGGCGACGCGCCGCGCCGCGAATCTGAGGAAGGTCATCGCGCGGCCCCCACATCGGCGGCCCACGGGTAGTACATGTACGCGATGCTGGTCGGCGCGCCCGTGATCCTCTTGTTGAGGAAGACGGCGGTGGGCCACTCCGCGACGGGGATCCACGGCAGCTGCCGATTGGCCCTGCGGTGGAGCTCCGCCTCGATCGCGAGGCGCCGCTTCGGGTCGTCGACGGCGGTGGCACGGTCGACCAGCTCGTCGTACGCCTTGTCGCTGTGACCGGCGAAGTTCAGATAGGCGCCGGTCTTGAAGTTCGTCAGGAGATCGAGCGGATCGGTGATCGAGTCGTAGTACGTGAGCGGGAACATGTCGATGCCCTTGCGCGCGCCGGGGTCGGTGAACAGCGCGGTGAACGCGTTGGGCGCGATGGACTTGAGCCGGATGTCCAGGCCGATGCGGGTGCCGGCGTCCTGCACGGCGGTGGCGAGGAGCGACACGTCCTGGCCCACCGAACTGGTCGCGACGGTCAGGGACGCGCCGGTGGCGCCCGCCTCCTTGATCAGCGCCTTGGCCCGTGCGATGTCCGGCGCGGCGGGCCGGGCACCGCCGAAGGCCCGCCGCGCGGTCCGCTCGGGCGCCTCGGCCCAGGCGGCCCGGGTGGTGAGCGCCCTGGTCGGGGTGCCCGCGCCGCCGAGGCCGACCTGGACGAACCCGGCGCGGTCGAGAGCGAGGGAGAGGGCGCGCCGCACCCGGAGGTCGCCGAGCGGGCCCTTCATGTCGGTGACGGCGAGATTGACGGTGCTCAGGCCCTCGCCGAAGTAGAGCGTGCCGACGCCGCTGCCGCGCAGCCGCGCGTAGCTCTCGGTGGGGATCAGATAGCCGCCGTCGGCATCGCCGCTCAGCAGGGCGTTGGTCCTCGCCGAGGCATCGGGCAGGAAGCGGAAGACCACCTTTCCGGACTTGGCGCGGCGGCCCCAGTAGCCGTCGAAGCGGTCGAGTTCGATGGACTGGCCCTTGTTCCAGGTGCCGAGTTCGAACGGGCCCGTGCAGGCGAGGCCACCCGAGGTGCCGTAGTCCCTCCCCGCCGCCCGGACCCCGGCCTCGGAGGCCACGACCCCGGCGGCGCTTGCCATGTACTGGGGGAACTGCGAGTCGGGCTTCTTGAGCGTGACGGTCACCTGGAGCGGCCCGGTCTTCTTCACCGAGGCGACGTTCTGGAAGACCTGCGTCCACGCGGCGGCGTTGTCCGGGTCGCGCTGCCGGTCGAGGCTGAACACCACGTCGTCCGCGGTCATCGTCCGCCCGTCGTGGAAGCGTACGTTCTGCCGCAGGTCGTAGACCCAGGTGGTGCGGTCGGGGTGCGACGCCTTGCGGGCCAGGCCCGGCTCGGTGGTGAGCCCCGGCGTCCAGCGCATGAGGCTCTCGCACACGTTGGAGAGCACCATGTTCTGCGGGTAGTCGAACGCCACCGTGTAGTCGAGCGTGGGCGGTTCGGCGTACAGGGCCCAGGTGAAGGAGTCGATGTCGCCCTTGGCGCGCGGGGTCGCCGCCGAGAGGGAGAAGCCGATGCCGGAGGCGTTCCGCGGCGGGCCCGCGCAGGCCGCGAGCGCGGCGAGCGAGGCCAGGGCGGCGGCCGCGGCGGTCAGCCGCCGGAGCCGGCCGCGTCTCGCGGCGCGGGGCGCGGGGGGAGTGGTCATGGGGGCGCTCACCCGTACGTCACGCGCTGTGGCGGGTGGCGGGGACCTGCTGGGTGATGCAGTGCACGCCCCCGCCGCCGTACGCGACGGCCGCGGCCCGCACCCCGACGACCTTGCGACCGGGGTACGCGGCGGCGATCACCGCGAGCGCCTCCTCGTCCACGGGCCGGCCGGCCACCGGCACGACGACACCGCCGTTGGCGACGTAGTAGTTGAGGTACGACACCTCGACCTGGCCACCGGCCACCTCGGTGAACACGGTCTGCGGGACGTCGACGATCTCCAGCGGCCTGCCCTGGGCGTCGGTGCTGACCTCCAGGACGGCGCGGTTGGCGCGCATCCGGGCGTAGTCGGGGTGCGCCGGGTCGTCGGGCAGGGAGACGACGACCTTGCCGGGCGCGGCGAACGCGCAGACCCCGTCGACGTGTCCGTCCGTCTCCGTGTCGAGCAGCCCGCCGTACGGAAGCCAGATGATCTTCTCGACGCCCAGCCGGGAGGTGAGTTCGGCCTCGATCTCGGCGCGGCTCATGCCGGGGTTGCGGTTGGGGTGCAGCAGACACTGCTCCGTGGTGATCAGCGTGCCCTCGCCGTCGACGGTGATCGCGCCGCCCTCCAGGATCATGTCGGAGGGGATGCGCGCGACGCCGAGGTGGTCGAGCAGCAGGCCGCTGATCCGGTCGTCGGAGTCGTACGGGTGGTGCTTGCGGCCCCACGCGTTGAAGCGGAAGTCGACCCCGGCACGGCGGCCGTCCCCGTCGAGGACGAACAGCGGGGCCGAGTCGCGGAACCACGAGTCGTCCAGGGGGAGTTCGATCACGTCGACGGCGTCACCGCACCGCGCGCGGGCACTCTCTCCGTGACCGGGCGGGGCGACCATGGTGACCGGCTCGAACTCCGCTATGGCGCGGGCGACGTGCGCGTACTCGCCCTGAACCTGGTCAAGGACGCCGTCCCACAGATCGACGCGGGTGGGCCAGGCCATCAGACAGCCCTCGTGCTCGGACCATTCGGCGGGCATGCGGTACGCGGACATGGGGTGTCTCTTTTCTTTCGGAGGGTGAGGGTGGAGATGGAGACAGAGGTGGGGTGGAGGTGCAAGGGGAGAAAGCGCGGGGCGACGCACGCGTCACAGGAAGTAGAGGCGGCTCAGGGAGACTTCCTGGGCGGGCTCGGAGCGCAGGGGCGCGCCGTCGAGGGTGACCAGGCCGGTGCGCGCGTCGACGTCGACCTGCCCGAGCCGGTTGTTGCCGACCATGTCCGCGGGCCCGATCCCGCGGGTGCCGCGCACGGCGACACGGCGGCGCCGGGTGGCCATCGCGTCGTGCGGCCTGCCGAAGGAACCCGACTCGGCGGCGGCCTGGGCGACGAAGGCCACGGAGAGGTCGGCGGGCGCGGCGCCGTGTCCGCCGAACAGCGGGCCGAGGA
>NZ_LIRJ01000356.1 GCF_001419745.1 Streptomyces silaceus
GAGGGGAGCCGGGGGCGGTCGGGGAGAAAAGGCCTACGGCCGGCGAGGTGGCGCGTCGTACCCTGGAAACCGCAAGGCTGTCGAGCGGCCACAAGCCCCGCACGAGGAGGATGAGCAGGCCTTCAGAGCCGGCCCATGACTCAGACACCCACAACTCACACCGACGCACAGGACCAGGCCCGCGCCCACTTCACCGTCCCGGCGAAGCACCCGATGGTGACCGTTCTCGGTTCGGGCGACGCCCTGCTGCGGGTGATCGAGAAGGCATTCCCGGCGGCCGACATCCATGTCCGGGGCAATGAGATCAGCGCCGTGGGCGACGCCCGCGAAGTGGCGCTGATCCAGCGCTTGTTCGACCAGATGATGCTGGTGCTCCGCACCGGTCAGCCGATGACGGAGGACGCAGTGGAACGCTCGATCGCCATGCTCAGGGCGGACGAGAACGGCAACGGCACGGAGGAGACCCCCGCCGAGGTCCTCACGCAGAACATCCTCTCGTCCCGCGGCCGCACCATCCGCCCCAAGACCCTCAACCAGAAGCGGTACGTCGACGCGATCGACAAGCACACGATCGTCTTCGGCATCGGCCCCGCCGGTACGGGCAAGACCTACCTCGCCATGGCCAAGGCGGTGCAGGCCCTGCAGTCCAAGCAGGTCAACCGCATCATCCTGACCCGTCCCGCGGTCGAGGCCGGCGAGCGGCTCGGCTTCCTGCCCGGCACGCTCTACGAGAAGATCGACCCGTACCTGCGCCCGCTGTACGACGCGCTGCACGACATGCTCGACCCCGACTCCATCCCGCGCCTCATGGCCGCGGGGACCATCGAGGTCGCCCCGCTCGCGTACATGCGCGGCCGGACGCTGAACGACGCGTTCATCATCCTCGACGAGGCGCAGAACACCAGCGCCGAGCAGATGAAGATGTTCCTCACCCGCCTCGGCTTCGACTCGAAGATCGTCATCACCGGTGACATCACCCAGGTCGACCTGCCGGGCGGCACCAAGAGCGGTCTGCGCGAGGTCCAGCAGATCCTCGACGGCGTGGAGGACATCCACTTCTCGCGGCTCACCTCCCACGATGTCGTACGGCACAAGCTGGTCGGCCGTATCGTCGACGCGTACGAGCAGCACGACAGCCGCGCCACCGGCGGCGGCAACAACGGGAAGTAGACCAGCAGCGCCATGTCGATCGACGTCAACAACGAGTCCGGAACCGAGGTCGACGAGCAGGCGATCCTCGACATCGCCCGCTATGCCCTCGCGCGGATGCGCATCCACCCGCTCTCCGAGCTCTCGGTGATCGTCGTGGACGCCGACGCCATGGAGCAGCTCCACATCCAGTGGATGGACCTGCCGGGGCCGACGGACGTCATGTCCTTCCCCATGGACGAGCTGCGGCCGCCCATGAAGGACGACGACGAACCCCCGCAGGGCCTCCTCGGCGACATCGTGCTCTGCCCCGAGGTCGCCACCAAGCAGGGCGCCGACGCGCCGACGCAGCACTCCATGGACGAGGAGCTCCAGCTCCTGACGGTCCACGGAGTGCTGCACCTGCTCGGCTACGACCACGAGGAGCCCGACGAGAAGGCCGAGATGTTCGGCCTCCAGGCGGCCATCGTCGACGGCTGGCGTGCCGAGAAGGGCCTGACCGGCCCGTCCCCGGCGCCCACCGTCTCGTAAGCCCATGAATCCTCAGCTGATCGCCGGCGCCGTCGCCCTGGTCGTCGTCGCCTGGCTCGCGGCCTGCGCCGAGGCGGGCATCGCCCGCGTCTCCAGCTTCCGCGCGGACGAGGCGGTGCGTTCCGGCCGGCGCGGCAGCGCGCGGCTGGCGCAGGTCGCCGCCGACCCGACCCGCTATCTCAACGTGGCGCTGCTCGTGCGGGTGGCGTGCGAGATGGCCGCGGCGGCCCTGGTGACGTACGCCTGTCTGCAGGAGTTCGACGAGACCTGGCAGGCCCTCGCGGTCGCCATCGGTGTGATGGTCCTGGTCAGTTACGTCGCCGTGGGGGTCTCCCCGCGCACGATCGGCCGTCAGCACCCGCTGAACACGGCGACCGCCGCGGCGTACGTCCTGCTCCCGCTGGCCCGTGTGATGGGCCCGATCCCGCCCCTCCTGATCCTCATCGGCAACGCGCTCACGCCCGGCAAGGGCTTCCGGCGCGGTCCGTTCGCCTCCGAGGCCGAACTGCGCGCGATGGTGGACCTCGCCGAGAAGGAGTCGCTGATCGAGGACGAGGAGCGCCGCATGGTGCACTCCGTCTTCGAGCTGGGCGACACGCTCGTGCGCGAAGTGATGGTGCCGCGCACGGACTTGATCTCCATCGAGCGGTTCAAGACGATCCGCCAGGCGCTCACGCTCGCGCTGCGCTCCGGCTTCTCGCGCATCCCCGTGACGGGCGAGAGCGAGGACGACATCGTCGGCGTCGTCTACCTGAAGGATCTGGCCAGGAAGACGCACATCAACCGCGACAGCGAGTCCGAGCTGGTGTCGACGGCGATGCGCCCGGCGACCTTCGTGCCCGACACGAAGAACGCGGGCGACCTGCTGCGCGAGATGCAGCAGGAGCGCAATCACGTCGCCGTGGTCATCGACGAGTACGGCGGCACGGCCGGGATCGTGACGATCGAGGACATCCTGGAGGAGATCGTCGGCGAGATCACGGACGAGTACGACCGTGAACTGCCCCCGGTCGAGGAGCTGGCGGACGGCTGTTACCGCGTGACCGCGCGGCTCGACATCGGCGACCTCGGGGAGCTCTTCGGCCTCGACGAGTTCGACGACGAGGACGTCGAGACGGTCGGCGGCCTGCTGGCCAAGCAGCTGGGCCGCGTGCCGATCGCGGGGGCCTCGGCGGTCGTGCCGCTGCCGGACGGGCGGGAGCTGAAGCTCACCGCGGAGTCCGCGGCCGGCCGCAGGAACAAGATCGTGACCGTGCTCGTGGAGCCCGTCGCGTCCGTGGCGGACGCGGAGAAGGAGGGGGAGCCGGGATGACGCCCGAGGAGCTGCGGACCTTCTGCCTGTCCTTCAACGACGCCGTGGAGGACTTCCCGTTCACGCCGGAGACGTCGGTCTTCAAGGTGGCGGGGAAGATGTTCGCGCTCTCGGCCCTCGACAGGCGCCCGCTCACCGTCAACCTCAAGTGTGAGCCGGACATCGCCGACCAACTGCGGGCCGCCCACCCGGAGATCGTGCCGGGCTGGCACATGAACAAGCGCCACTGGAACACCGTCACGCTGCAGGGCGCACTGCCGGACCGCCAGATCAGGGAACTCATCGAGGACTCGTACGACTTGGTGGTCGCCGGGCTGCCACGGGCGGAGCGTTTGCGTCTCGATCGGCCCTGAGGGGCGTACGCGACCCGGGGTGTGGTCGGCAGAGTGTCCCAACAGGCCCTCGCCATCGGCGTGGCGGGGCGGCAGAATGGAGTGAGAGGCGGATCCGAAACGCTCCCACTCCGGGCTGCCAGGCCAAGGGAACTCGGAGTGGAAACGTCTGTGCGATGGCGTCCGCCGTACCTGGCCCCGGCCCCTAGGTCGGGGCCAGTTCCGTTCACACGTGGGGCAGGACCCACTTCTCGACGATTTCCTGGATCACCAGTACGAGGCTGATCCAGGGCGCCGACAGCGCTGCCCATTCGGTCCACGTGCGGATGGTGCGACGCCCGTCAGGCTTCTCGGCCATCGGGCTGTTCTCCTTCCTGGTCCACGCACGTCGTGGATACCGCGGCGATCCACGGATGGGCGGCGCCAGGAAGAGGGAACCTGTGACCAGCGAACACTCGATGGAGTGATCGGGTGGCGTGCGGTTCCGGTGGTCAACCTCCTTGCTGCGATCGTCGGTTGGGCGTGCCGCTGCTCCAGACCAGCGTAGCCTGCACGTGAGCAGCTGGGTAGACTCCGGTCAGGCAGGTGGCCGAAGTAAGTGTCAACTTCGGAGCCTCCCATGCGCAGCTCGCCAAATGCGATATAGCTATCCGGCAACTGCCTGGCCCTCCTGTTGCCGTTGCGGGCGGCATGAGTTCTCCTGGCAGTGACGTGAACCGTCGCCTCGGAAGGTCTCGATGAGTAAGCTGCTAGTCTGCTATGTTGCACCTCGCACGGTCCGCTTGGGGGTGGAGCCATCATGAGCGTGCCAAATGCGGCACTCCAGCGGCTGCGGCTGCGTACCGAGCTCCGCAAGGCCCGGACCGCTGCCCGCCTCACTCAGCGGCAGGTCGCGGCCAAGATGGAGTGGAGTCCCTCGAAGCTGATCCGGATCGAAGCCGGTGAGGTGGGCATCTCGGTCAACGACCTGCGGCCGCTCCTGGATGCGTACGGCATCAGGGACCGGCGCAAGATCGATGAGCTGCTCGATCTGGCGCGGGGCAGCCGGAGAATGCCCTACAGCGAGTACCGCGACCTGTACGGCAAGGAGTTCCTGGAATTCCTCGCCCTGGAGTCCTCGGCGTCGATCATTCGGCACTACGGCTCGCTGCTGATGCCCGGTCCGCTGCAGACCGAGGAGTACGCGCGCGCCATCATGCTCTCCTACAACAAGAGCATCCCCGAGGACCGTCTGGAGCGCGGTGTCGAAGTCCGCCTGGCGCGGCAGGAGTTGCTGACCTCGGGCGGGCGCGAGCTCTTCTACATCCTCGACGAGGCGGTCGTGCGCCGCCATGTCGGCGGACGTGGCGTGATGCGCGCCCAGCTGGAGCGGCTCGCGGAACTGGCGGCCAAGCCGGGCATCACCATCCAGATCCTGCCCTTCAGCATCGGCGCCCACGCGGGTATCCAGGGGCCCTTCAGTCACTTCGAGTTCGAGGCCGACGAGATGCCGGACTCGATCTACCTGGAGAACCCGCGCGGCGACTCGTACACCACCAACGCCCCTGATGAGACAGGGCGTTACCTGGAGAGGTTCTGGGAGCTGGAGGACCTCGCCATCAAGGAGGACGTCGGCACTCTGCTGCGGGCGTTGGCCCAGAGGACGGAGGACGGCAGGGACGACCTGGAGGCGCTGCTCGGGGACCCGGCCCCCGTGGAGGCGGCCGTCGCGCAGGAGTAACTCCCCCTGGACCGCGGGATCTTGGCGGGAAACGGGTCGTTCATATTCGTATGACGCACCGTTATTCTGGAAGAGGTGCTGCGTGTCCCTGCACCAGCCGCACGGGGGAGCCGACAGAGCTGGAATCCCGGACTCCGTCCTTCCACCGTGAGCAGCGACGGCTGGTCTTCCGCACCCGGGGTGGAGGAGAAGCGTGGGCAGCTCATGGACGTGGCGCAAGAGCAGCGCGAGTGACGGCCCGGACGACACCTGCGTGGAGGTCGCCTGGACCGGTGAGGAGGTCCGTGTGCGCGATTCCACGCGCCCCAGGGACTCCCAGCTCGCCTTCGGCTCTGAGGCCTGGTCTGCCTTCCTCGTCCTGGCGGACCGGCCGGCGCCGCCCGCCGGGGCGCGCCGCCCGTGAGACACGGCGACGGCCCGCCTCCCGGAGAGGACGGACCGTCGCCGTGCACGGGGGGAGCTAGCCGCGGCCGGCGGGGCGGCGCAGGCCCAGGAAGACCAGGGCCGCCGTCGCCAGGAGTACGGCCGTGTCGATCAGGAGGACCGTCCGCGTGCCCGCGAGGAGGTCCGGGCCCGTCGTCGCGAGGACGCCGAGCAGCGGAATGCCGATCGTGATGCCCACCTGCTGGGTGGAGGTGACCAGACCCGTCGCCAGGCCCTGCTCCTCGTCGGGGACGCCCGAGGTGACCGTCACGCCGTACGAGACGATCGCGCCCAGGTGGAACATGCTCGCCACCGAGACCGCCGCCGCGGCCAGGTACACCGACCAGCCGCCCTCGCCGATGCCGAGCAGCGCCGCCACGAACAGGCCCTGGCCGAGCAGCGAGCCGACCAGCGTGCGGCGCGCCCCGACGCGGCCGATGACCTTCGGCGCGTAGACCCCCGCGACCACCGACAGGATGCCCTGCACGCCGAAGACCAGACCCGTCTCGAACGCCGACAGGTCCAGCACCTCCTGCAGGTACAGGGTCAGCACGAAGACCACCGTCGACATCATCGAGAAGGTCACCAGGCCGCCCAGATTGCCCCAGGCCACCGTGCGGCGCCGCAGCATCGGCAGGGAGACGAGCGGCGAGGCGGTGCGCGACTCGACGTACCCGAAGGCCGCGAGCAGGAGGACGCCCGCCGCCAGCGTGACGATGACGTCGGTGCCGCCGAAGCCGCGCTCGGCCGCCGTCGACAGGGCGTAGATCAGGGAGAGCAGACCGCCGGTGACCGTCACGGCGCCCGGGACGTCCAGACGCGGGCGGTCCGGGGTGCGGGACTCGGGCAGCAGACCGGGCGCCAGCGGCAGCACGATCAGCGCGAAGAGGGTCAGCAGGCCCATGGTGGAGCGCCAGCCCAGGGTGTCGGTCAGTACGCCGCCGAGCACCATGCCGACCGTGAAGCCGAGCGAGAGCAGCGTGCCGGAGATGCCGAGCGCCCGGTCGCGCTGCGGGCCCTCGGGGAAGGTCGTGGTGAGCAGGGACATGCCGGTCGGCACGATGGCCGCGGCGCCGACGCCCTGCAGCGCGCGTCCGGCCAGGAACGACGCCGGGTCCCAGGCGAAGGTGGCGAGCAGCGAGGCGGCACCGAAGAGCGCGAGCCCGGCGAGGAACAGCCTGCGCCGCCCGAACAGGTCGCCCGTCCGGCCGAAGAGCAGCAGGAATCCGCCGGAGGGCAGGGCGAACGCGGTCACCGCCCACTGCAGGGCGGAGGTGCTCATGCCGAGGTCGGCGCCGAGCACGGGGAGCGCGACGTTCAGGACGGAGAAGTCCAGCGCGACCATGAACTGCGCGGCGCAGAGCACGAACAGGACGAGCTTGTCGCGGGGGGAGAGCCTGGGGGTGTGCGGTTGCGGCGCCCGCGCGGCGGTCCCGGAGGGCCGGGTGGCCGGGGCGGCCTCGGTGGACGGGGCGGTGGAGGTGTCGATCGCCATGTGCAAGAGCATCGGGCGGCCGGAATAGTCGTGGGGAGCGGGAACTTATGCTGGTGGTCGGAACACCAGTCAGGGCTTGGGGGAGCGCCGCATGGTCACAGCGTCATCGGTCGAGGACGCCTCGAAGGCGCGTCGCCTCGGGGAACTGCGGGAGTTCCTGATGAGCCGGCGCGCCCGGGTCAGCCCCGCGGAGGCCGGGCTGCCGGACGGCGGGGCGCGGCGGCGCACGCCGGGGCTGCGCCGCGAGGAGGT
>NZ_LIRJ01000357.1 GCF_001419745.1 Streptomyces silaceus
GCCGAGGGGGAGCCCGCGGACTCGCCGCCTCCGATGTCGAGGCGCCCCGCCTCCTCCGCCTCTGCCGCGGGCTCCCCCTCGGCCCCGTCCTCCGCGGCCTGGGCCTGCGCCTGGGCGAAGAGATCCTCCTGCGTGTAGTCCGCGAGACCCGTGACGCCCACCCCGAGCAGCCGTACGCCCCCTGTCGTGTCCACGGACTCCAGCAGCCGCGCGGCGGCCTCCCGCACCACCCCGGGGTCGTCCGTGGGCCCCCGCAGCGTCTCGGACCGCGTGAGCGTCGAGAAGTCGAACCGCCGCACCTTCAGCACGATGGTCCGCCCCGAGTGCCCGGCCGCCCGCAGCCGCTGCACACACCGGTCGGCGAGCCGGGCGACCTCCGTGCGCACCCGCACGCGGTCATGGATGTCCACGTCGTACGTGTCCTCGACACTCACCGACTTCGTGTCCCGCTCGGCCACCACGGGCCGCTCGTCCTGCGCGAGCGCCATCGCGTACAGCGAGCCCCCGTGCGCCTTCCCCAGCAGCCGCACGAGCTCGTCCTCACCGGCCTCCGCGATCTCCCCGACCGTGGTGATCCCGGCCCGCCGCAGATGGTCCCCCGTCGCCGGGCCCACCCCGGGCAGCGTCCGCACCGACATCGGTGCCAGCAGCGCACGCTCCGTCCCCGGCGCTATCAGCCGGAGCCCGTCCGGCTTGGCGTCCTCGGAGGCGATCTTCGCCAGCATCTTGCAGACGGCGAGCCCCACCGACCCCGTGAGCCCGGTCCCCGCCCTGATGTCCGCCCGCAGCCGCTCCCCCACGGCCCGCGCCGACACCTCGTCGTCGGCGACACCGCCCGCCTCCAGGTCCACGAACGCCTCGTCCAGGCTGAGCGGCTCGACCAGAGGCGACAGCTCCCGCAGGAGCCCCATCACCTGCTCGCTGATCTCCCGGTACAGACCGAAGCGCGGCACGAGATACGCGGCGTTGGGCGCCAGCCTGCGCGCCTGCCCCATCGGCATCGCCGAGTGCACCCCGAGGCGGCGTGCCTCATAGGACGCGGTGGCCACCACACCCCGCGGCCCGAGCCCGCCCACGACCACGGCTTTTCCGCGCAGGCTGGGCTTCGCCGCCTGCTCCGCGGAGGCGTAGAAGGCATCCATGTCCAGATGCAGGATCGTCGGGGCGCTTCTCACCTCTCCGATGCTGCCCTACGCCACTGACAACGGGGCCTCAGACCGCCCTGTTGCGCCGCCTGGCCAGCTCATCGGCGGGGTTGTGCCTGATGAGCGTCTCGCCGGTGTCGATGCGCTCCCCGTGCAGCTGGGACAGCGCGGCCTCGACGTCGCGCCAGACGACGCCCACGGCGATCCCGAAGACGCCCTGACCGCCCTGGAGCAGATCGTGGACCTCGCTGGGCGACGTGCACTCGTAGACCGTCGCGCCGTCGCTCATGAGCGTCATCCGCTCCAGGTCGCGGAAGCCGCTCTCACGGAGGTGCTGGACGGTCGTGCGGATGTTCTGCAGCGACACCCCGGTGTCCAGGAACCGCTTCACGACCTTGAGGACGACCACGTCACGGAAGCTGTAGAGGCGCTGCGTGCCGGAGCCGCCGGCGGCGCGCACACTGGGCTCGACCAGGCCGGTCCTGGCCCAGTAGTCGAGCTGCCGGTACGTGATGCCTGCGGCCGCGCACGCGGTGGGACCGCGGTAGCCGATCTGCTCGGTTTCCTCGAACGTAGCGTCCCCGCTCCCCTGGACCGCCATCGGTCGTTTCGGAGAGTGATCGGTCGCGCTGCCGTGAAGCGGGTACGGACCGCCCATCGCCGTACCGTCGCCGCTGCTTCTCACGCCGACCTCCCTCCTTGACCTGCCTTCTCGACGGTAGGCAGTCGCCAGGGGCTCGTCAACGATCGCCACACTCGGCACGCCGAGTGATAATCACCCTGAGAGTGGTTTCCCGTACCTCACCGCGGGGAAAGGCTAGCCGAATGGTCCGACGCGGACCGCTCGAAGCGGCTCACTGGCTGTTGGTGCCGAAGTCCTCGGGGGAGATCTGGTCGAGGAACTCGCGGAACTTCTCCACCTCGTCCTCCTGCTCGTCCGGGATCGCGATGCCGGCGTCGTCCAGGACGCCGTCGCTGCCGAAGATCGGCGTCCCGGTGCGCAGCGCCAGCGCTATGGCGTCCGACGGACGCGCGCTCACCTCGACACCGCTGGCGAAGACCAGCTCGGCGTAGAAGACGCCTTCGCGCAGGTCCGTGATGCGCACTTCGGAGAGCTCCTGGCCCACCGCCTCCAGCACGTCCTTGAACAGGTCGTGGGTCAGCGGCCGTGCGGGTGCCATGCCCTGCTGTGCGAAGGCGATGGCGGTCGCCTCCCCTGGTCCGATCCAGATGGGGAGGTACCGGTCGCCTCCCACTTCACGCAGGAGCACGATCGGTTGGTTGGAGGGCATTTCGACCCGGACACCTACGACGTCGAGCTCGTTCACACAGCAACCCTAGGACGTGGCTGGCAGGTTTGGGTAGTCGGGCACCCGTCGAGTACCGGCCGGGCGGCGGCCGCCTCAGGGCAGCCGGACCCCGAGCGCGGTCTGCACGAGGGCGGAGTGGAGCCTTCCGGTCAGCCCCGCCAGCTCCTTGGTGCGGGCCTCCGCATGGGCCCTGGTCTGCGGATTGCGGTGCCGCCGCAGCGGCGCGACCACCTGGTCGACCAGCCCGGCCTCCCGCTCCGCGGCGGCCTTCATGGCCCGCAGATGCCGTGGCTCGATACCGAAACGGCCGAGTTCGACGACGAGCGAGGCGACCGTAACGGCCTCCGCGTCGTAACCGCCGTCCGGCAACGGCGCCACGAGCCCGTACGTCTCCCACTCGTCGAGCTGTCCCTCGTCGATCTCGGCGGCGGCCAGCAGCTCGTCGCGGCCCACACGGGCCGCCGTCGGCCCCTCGGCCTCGTCCTGGCCCTGACCGTCGCCGACATCGCGCTGACGCCCCAGAGACGGCAGCGGGACCCGCTCACCGTGCTCCAGCGCGTCCAGGTGCTCACGGATGACCTTGAGCGGCAGATAGTGGTCCCGCTGCATCCTCAGGACGTGACCGAGGCGTTCGACATCCTCCGGGCTGAACTTCCGGTAGCCGGAAGGCGTGCGCTGCGGCTCGATGAGCCCCTCGGCCTCCAAGAACCTGATCTTGGAGATCGTGACCTCGGGGAACTCGTCACGCAGGGCGTTCAGCACGGAACCGATGCTCATCAGCCGACGGTCCGCGGCGGCGGTGCCGGTGCCGGCACCGCCCCTCGGTGTTTGAAGCATGGACCTTCCCTGGGGATCTCCCCAGACGGAATCTGGGGGTGGTTCAGATGCCCCGCTGGCTCGCGTAGAAGACCAGGCGGTACTTGCCGATCTGCACCTCGTCGCCGTTCGACAGCGCGACGGAGTCGATCCGCTCCCGGTTGACGTACGTGCCGTTGAGGCTGCCCACGTCGGCGACGGTGAAGGAACCGTCCTGGACACGGCGGAACTCCACGTGGCGGCGCGACACCGTCACGTCGTCCAGGAAGATGTCGCTCTGCGGGTGACGGCCCGCCGTGGTCAGATCGCCGTCGAGCAGGAAACGGCTGCCCGAGTTGGGCCCGCGGCGCACCACGAGGAGCGCCGAGCCCAGCGGCAACGCGTCGACCGCGGCCTGCGCCTCCGGAGAGAGCGCCGGGGACGGTGTCTGCCCCGTCGTCTCCGCGTCGTAGGCCTCCAGGCCCGAGATGGAGATCGTCGATGTCGTCTCGGACGCACGCTCCGGCGTGGCCCCGGCCCGCAGCGGCGCACCGCAGTTGGAGCAGAACCGGCTCGCCTCGGCGTTGCGGTTGCCGCACCTCGTACACACCAAAGCCATGGACGGGTCCTCCTGCCGCGGCTGCCCCGCGGGGGCATTCGATGCGTACGGGTCGGGGGTAAACCCTCCACCCGTACTTGAGGTTGACGGTTCTCCGAAACCTATGCGGCCGGGACCGGCAGGGTCAACAGATGACGCGCCCTGTCCGCCCGAAATGTCACCACCTGGACCAGCGACCTGATCCCGGAACATCGGGCGACCCGCGCCCTGATCCTCGCCATCCCCATGGCGCGGGGCACGGTGTCGGGCAGTGGCGGGATTGCCGCTGTCCTCACGTGCACTCTTGCCGAACAACTTCGCAAACAACTTCACGGGCGATTCCCCTTGACCGAAACAGACCCGCCCGTGGGGCAGGACGAACCCTGATTGCACACACCGGCATTCATCGGTGAACCGGACATCCTCACAACGTCCGTAGCCACCAAACAGTTTCCACCACGCACCACGCTTCCGGTGCGCCGACCCCCCGCAACCTCATGCCCTCGCCTGGCGGCCCCCATGCGCCCGCCCCTCACTGGGAGGACGACCGAGCGTAGTCAGGCCGCTTCGCAGGTCGCAAGGCACTCACGACGATCTTCTCCGAGCGTTCCACGGTGACCGTGGCCTGCTCCTTCTCCAGAGTCTGCACCACGCCTCCCGGGATGTTCAGCGCAGGCTCCAGATCCTGCGGCTTGCCGATCACCTTGAAGAGGTACGGCGCACCGACCTTGCGGCCGTCCACCCGCACGCCTCCGTCGGCGTCCGACAGATAGGTGCCTGCGACCACGCGCACGTCATTGATCTGGATCGCCTCCGCGCCGGCGGCGCGCAGCTCCTGAATGGCGTCGAGCAGCATGTCCGCCTCGATCGCCCCCTTCTTGTCCTCGATGGTCAGCGTGATGCCGGGCCCTTGGGCCGCCACCGTGCCTGCCAGGATGCCGAGTTGCCTCTCCCGCTCGACCGTCTGCTTGCGGGCCTCCTCGGCCTGGTCCGAACTGTTCTCCAGTCCGGTCCGCTGTTCCTCGAGGCGTCGCTTCTCTTCTTCCAGACGCTGAGTTCGGTCATCCAGTTCATCGAGAATGCGAACGAGATCTTCTTGTCTCGCACCACGCAGCGCACTGCTGTCGTTGTTCGAGCGCACCTGGATGGCCAGGCCGAGCCCGAGAACGAACAGCAGCAGGGCCACGATGAGTTGCGGCCGGGTCACCCGCGGCGGCCACAGGCCCTGCGCGAGCCGCTGCCGGCCGGTGAGCCGCGGAGTGTCCTCGCGCTCCGGCGGAGCGGGCGCCTGGGGCGCGCTCGGGACCTCCGCGGGGAGCTCCTTGCGCCGGTTGAAGTCCGGCCTGTCGTCACTCATCGGCCTCACGCCCTGAAGACGTGCCGGCGGATCGCCGCGGCGTTGGAGAAGATCCGGATGCCGAGGACCACGACCACACCGGTCGACAGCTGGGCACCGACGCCCAGCTTGTCACCCAGGAACACGATCAGCGCGGCGACCACGACGTTCGACAGGAACGACACCACGAACACCTTGTCGTCGAAGATCCCGTCGAGCATCGCGCGCAACCCTCCGAACACGGCATCGAGAGCCGCGACCACGGCGATCGGCAGATACGGCTCGACCACCGCCGGAACCTCGGGCCGAACCAACAATCCGGCCACGACTCCCACGACGAGGCCCAGTACGGCGATCACGTTGTGCCCTTTCCTGCCTTCGGCTCTGCTGTACGTACGGTCACACTGGGCGCTGCCGGCAGCCGGAGCTCGTCCGACACCGAGATGCTGGTCCGGATGCCGAAGTTCTCCTGCAGGGCGTGCAGATACTGACCGTCGCGGCTGTTCTGGAACCGGGTGCTCAAGCGTTTCCCGTCCCCCACCGCGAGCACCGTATACGGCGGCACCAGCGGCCTGTTGTCGACCAGTATCGCGTCACCCGCGGCCCTGATCGCCGACAGCGCCGTGAGCCGCTGGTCGTTGATGGAGATCGCCTCGGCACCCGACTGCCACAGACCGTTGACGACACGCTGCATGTCGCGGTCGCGCACCCGCCCCGTGTCGGAGAACCCGGAGCTCTCGCGCGGCCCGCCGCCGCCCTGATCGGCTTCCTTCTTGTCGTCCACGACGAGCTTGACGCCGGGACCCTCGACCTCGGTGGCACCGGACAACAGCCCCACCAGTTCACCCTGGCTGCCGCCGTGCTTCTTCAGCGCGGCGCGCTGCCGCTCGCCCACGTCGTCGCGGAGCTCGTCCACGTCGTCCTCGAGCTTGTCGGCCCCGGCCGTCGCCTCCTCGACGCGGTCGATGAGCTCCTCACGCTCCTTGGCGACCACCGGCGCCGCTATCCGCGCCTGAGCAGCTCCCACGGTGACCACCAGCGCGGCGAGCACCAGACCGGCCGCGAGCCCGAGCTTGGCCCGCAGCGGACGAGGGACACCACTGTCCCCTCTGGCCTTCTTCCGCGCCGCCGCCTCCGCGTATCCCTCGTCGAGACTGTGGTCCATGACGGTGGTGAGCAGCGACATGGACGCGTCCGGGCGCCGGGGGCGCGAGGGGGTGCTCCGAACGGGGGGCTGCTGCGGCATGCCGCACATCGTCGCACGTCGTGGGCCCTACCTCCGAATGGCCCCACCGGCGCGCCGGACAGCACCTGTTGACGGTGCCGCCCGACGCGCGGAAAGGGTCAGTGACCGGCGCTGTCGACCACGGCCGACCACTCGTCGAGCAGCGCCTGGGCGGACGCGTCGTCGGGCCCTTCTGCCCACAAATGGGTGACGGCCTCGGCCGGATCGGGGAGCACGAGGACCCAGCGCCCGTCGCTCTCCACGACCCGCACGCCATCGGTAGTGTCCACGGACCGGTCCCCCGCCGCCTCGACCACACGCCGCATCACGAGCCCCTTGACGGCCCACGGAGTCGCGAGATCACGCCGCTGCACATGGGCCCGCGGGATGCGCGCGTCGATCTGGCTCAAGGTGAGCTGCGTACGCGCCACCAGACCGATGAGCCGCACGAACGCGGCTGTCCCGTCGAACACACCGCTGAACTCGGGCACGATGAACCCGCCGCGCCCGTCCCCGCCGAAGATGGTCGAGTCGCCACGCCCCACCCGCGTCAGATCGTCCGGCGACGTGGTCGTCCAGTCCACCTGCGTGCCGTGGTACGCCGCGACCTGCTCGGCGATACGCGTCGTCGTCACCGGCAGCGCCACCCGTCCGCTGCGCCGCTCGGCGGCCACCAGGTCGAGCATGACCAGCAGGGCCCGGTCGTCCTCGACGATCCGCCCCTTCTCGTCCACGAGCGAGAGCCGCTCGCCCACTGGGTCGAACCGCACCCCGAAGGCCGCCCGCGCCGACGCCACGATCTCCCCGAGCCGCACGAGCCCGGAACGGCGGGCGTCCGCGGTCTCCGTGGGCCGCGACTCGTCGAGGCCCGGATTGATCGTCAGAGCATCCACACCGAGCTTCCCGAGAAGGCTCGGCAGCACGAGCCCGGCGCTTCCGTTCGACGCGTCGACGACGACCTTCAGCTCGGATTCGGCGACCCCCGTGGTGTCGACGTTCCGCAGCAAGGATCCCGTGTACGAGTCGAAGACGCTGGCCGGGAAGTGCAGGTCCCCGATCTCACCGGGGAAGGCCCGCCGGTACTCCTGGCGCGCGTACACCCGGTCCAGCTTCCGCTGGCTCCCCTGCGACAGGTCCGCTCCCTGCCCGTCGAAGAACATGATGTCGACGGAGTCCGGCACACCGGTCGTCGTCCGGATCATGATCCCGCCGGCGCTGCCCCGAGCCGTCTGCTGCCGCGCGACCGGCAAGGGCACGTTCTCCAGGTCGCGTACGTCGATGGCGCTGGCCTGCAGCGCGGAGATCACCGCCCGCTTCAGCGCCCGCGCGCCTCGTGAGTGGTCACGTGCGGTGGTGACGGTCGAGCCCTTCTTCAGGGTCGTCGCGTACGCCCCCGCGAGACGCACAGCCAGTTCCGGCGTGATCTCGACGTTCAGGATCCCGGAGACCCCGCGCGCCCCGAAGAGGTGCGCCTGACCGCGGGACTCCCAGATGACGGAGGTGTTGACGAACGCGCCGGCCTCGATCGTCTTGAACGGATAGACCCGCACATTGCCCTGGACGATCGATTCCTCACCGACCAGGCACTCGTCACCGATGACCGCGCCGTCCTCGATACGGGCGGCCCGCATGATGTCGGTGTTCTTACCGACGACACAGCCCCGAAGATTGCTGTGCTGCCCGATGTAGACGTTGTCGTGCACGACGGCCTTGTGCAGGAACGCCCCGTCCTTCACCACGACATTGGACCCCACGACGGTGTGCTCGCGGATCTCGACGTTCGCCTCGATCTTGGCGTAGTCACCGACATACAGCGGCCCGCGCAGGACGGCGTCGGGATGTACTTCGGCCCCTTCCGCCACCCATACCCCGGGCGAGATCTCGAAGCCGTCGAGCTCGACGTCGACCTTGCCCTCCAGCACGTCGGCCTGCGCCTTGACGTAGCTCTCGTGCGTGCCGACGTCCTCCCAGTAGCCCTCGGCGACATACCCGTAGATGGGCTTGCCTTCCTTCATGAGCTGCGGGAACACATCGCCCGACCAGTCGACCGGCACATCGGCCTCGACGTAGTCGAAGACCTCGGGCTCCATCACGTAGATGCCCGTATTCACCGTGTCGGAGAAGACCTGCCCCCAGGTCGGCTTCTCGAGGAAACGCTCGACCTTCCCCTCGTCGTCGACGATCGTGATGCCGAATTCCAGCGGATTGGGAACACGCGTCAGACAGACGGTGACAAGCGCGCCCTTTTCCTTGTGGAAGGAAATCAGCTCGCTGAGGTCGAAGTCCGTGAGGGCGTCACCGGAGATCACGAGGAAGGCATCGTCCTTCAGCGCTTCCTCTGCGTTCTTGACACTTCCGGCCGTCCCGAGCGGCTTCTCCTCATTGGCATAGGTGAGCTCCATCCCGAGCTCTTCGCCGTCGCCGAAGTAGTTCTTGACGAGCGATGCCAAGAACTGCACTGTCACTACGGTCTCGGTGAGCCCATGCCTCTTCAGCAGGCGCAGCACATGCTCCATGATCGGCCGATTGGCCACGGGCAGGAGTGGCTTGGGCATGCTCGAGGTCATGGGGCGAAGGCGTGTGCCTTCACCGCCGGCCATCACGACGGCCTTCATGTCGGAAACGTCCTCCTCAATAGACGACGATCTAGCCGACTTAGCCCGCCAGGATGAGCCCGCATATGTCATATACGGGTCTTCGAGCCTCTACAGCCGCCGAATCGGCAGGCTCAATCGGCCTTGCTGTCCGCCTTGACGAGCCGGCGGACCTGAACCACGTAGAGGATCCCTGCCCACCAGTAGAGGGTTGTACCCCATCCAGCGAACGCCCATCCGAAAATAGCAGCGAGTGAGGCGATCCAGCTACTTCCGTCACTGAGCAGCAGTAGTGGAAAGGCGTACATCAGGTTGAAGGTGGCCGCCTTGCCCAGGAAGTTCACCTGAGGCGGCGGATAGCCGTGTCGCCTGAGGATCCCGACCATCACCAGCAGCACCAGCTCGCGCAGCAGGAGCGCCGCGGTCAGCCAGAGCGGAAGAATCTCGCGCCACGTCAGTCCGACCAGCGTCGAGAGGATGTAGAGCCGGTCGGCCGCGGGGTCGAGCAGCCGGCCCAGGCTGCTGATCTGGTTCCAGCGCCGCGCGAGCTTGCCGTCAAGGTAATCGCTGACACCGCTGAGCGCCAGGACCAGCAGCGCCCAGCCGTCGCTGTTGGGCCCTCCGAACTCCGGCCTGAGGATCAACCACAGGAAGAGGGGCACGCCGGCGAGACGCGCCATGCTGAGGATGTTCGGGATGGTGAGGACACGGTCCGTCTGGACACGCGTCTCCTGGACCTCCACCCGGGGGCCTCCTGTGGGAAAGAGCCAATGATGCCCCCTGACCTTACCCTCAGTTGCCGCACATCGGTGCAGAGGGGTCACTTGGCGACACCTGAACAGAAAAACAAGAAAGCCCCGGACCGTTCCCGGTCCGGGGCTTTCTTCAAAAGGAGTTCGGCGGCGTCCTACTCTCCCACAGGGTCCCCCCTGCAGTACCATCGGCGCTGTGAGGCTTAGCTTCCGGGTTCGGAATGTAACCGGGCGTTTCCCTCACGCTATGACCACCGAAACACTATGAAACTGACAACCGCACCATGCATGACGCATGGGGTTGTTCGTGGTTTC